>NZ_JACONW010000117.1 GCF_014357575.1 Pseudomonas folii
AAGCACCGCTCCCACAGGGATAGTGTTCCAGGTTCAGTTCTTGCGTGCATGATGTGTCAGGAGGGAGTTTTCTGCAGAAGCTACTGGGGGAGCCGAAGCTCCCCCAAAGTGTGTGCTCTTATTTTTATTTTGTCTGTGGGCTTCTTGTTTTTGTTGAGTGCCCATCCACGAGACTTTCGTCTGTGAAACCTCCCAATCGGGAGTCAAGAGCAAACGGATTGCTTTGGTCGCTGTGTTGCAATGATCATTCGATCCAACCAGTTCAGGCGCTACCTAAGGGTAGTTTTTGTTGTTCTCGGCCTGGTTGCGGGGCAAGCCCCAAATACAACGCCTCTCCAAAAGAATCAGTTAGCTGCGCCTCCGCCGTGTTGTTCTTGTTATGCGTGAGTCGATTCGTATTGTTTTTATTATGGTGTGTTGCACTGCGAGTTTTTATTGTTCTTGTACTAGAGATATAGCAGGACCTGTGCCAACTTTTGGAAACCCTTTAAAACCGGGGGCTGTAGCGGATTGGCGGTTTTTCAGGCACAAAAAAGCCGGGATTTTCGTTACCGTAAACCCCGGCTTTTGTTACGTGCATCCTGTGAAGGTAACAGTTTCTGGCCTGACCGGAAGGCGCAGGCCAGAGCCTCCTGATCAGGTTTCGCTGGCGACGCCTTTGCGGCGAGGAATGCCCAATCGCTGACGACGTTCCCACAGGCACTTACGACTGACGCCCAGCTTGCGGGCCAGCTCGGTCTCGGTCATGTGGTCCTGATGTTCAAGAACGAAGTGCTGGAAGTAATCCTCCAGGGACAGGTCTTCTGTGGGCTCATGGCTGGTGGAACTGGACGAGCCTTGCTGTGGGGCCAGGCCGATGAAGTCGTCCAGATCGCTCAATTCGATGTCGATGCCCAGCAATTCGGCAGAGATTTCCGGGCTTTCGCACAGAATGACCGCTCGCTCCACGGCGTTTTCAAGTTCACGCACGTTGCCAGGCCAGGTGTACTGGCGAATGGCGAGCTCGGCGTCCGGGGCAAATCTCAGATCGTTACGACCGGCTTTCAGGCTTTGACGGGTCAGGAAGGCGCGGGCGATATCCAGCACATCGTTACCGCGCTCGCGCAATGCCGGGAGCTTCAAGGCAATAACGTGCAGACGGTAATAAAGGTCTTCGCGGAACTGGCCGACTTTCGCCAGGCTTTTCAGGTCCCGGTGGGTAGCCGCGATCAGGCGAACATCGACTTTCTGCGATTGCACGGAGCCCACGCGACGAATTTCGCCTTCCTGCAGAACGCGCAACAGACGTGCCTGAGCTTCCAGTGGCAGTTCGCCGATTTCGTCGAGGAACAACGTGCCGCCATCGGCCGCTTCCACAAGGCCCGCACGACCGGCACTCGCGCCAGTGAACGCGCCTTTCTCGTGGCCGAACAGCTCGGACTCGATCAGGGTTTCTGGAATCGCCGCACAGTTGACCGAGATCATCGGTGCTTTGGCGCGACGCGACAGGTTGTGCAGGGCACGTGCCACCAACTCTTTACCGGTGCCTGATTCGCCCTGAATCAGCACGTTGGAGTCGGTGGGAGCGACCTTGCGAATTTTGCTGTAGAGGTCCTGCATGGGCGCGCAGGAACCAATGATGCCGATTTCGCCGTTGCTGTTATCAACGCCTGCTTTATCTGGACTGGCCGCTTTGGCTGCGTTGCGATCAGCCTGAATGCTTTGCACGGTCTGGCGATCACGCAGGATGCGCGCGACCGCTTGCAGCATTTCGTCGTGGTCGAATGGCTTGGCAATGTAATCGACAGCGCCCATTTTCATGGAATCGACAGCTGAGCGCAGGCTCGCGTAGCTGGTCATGATCAGCACCGGTTTGCCCTCGCCAAGCTTGATCAGCTCAGTACCGGGAGCCCCGGGCAAGCGCAAATCGCTGACGATCAGATCAAACGAGGGGATGCTGAAACGTTCCTGGGCTTCCTGCACCGAACCTGCTTCGCTGACCTGATACTGGTTACGTTCCAGCAGGCGACGCAGGGCGGAGCGGATGATGGTTTCGTCTTCGACGATCAGAATATGGGGCATTTATTCAATTCTCTCGACGGGCTCAGTTCACGGCGGACGTCGCTTCGACGTGGCGCGGAAGTGTTACCCGAATACGGGTACCGCGCTCGTGCTCGGTATCAACCGGGCTGTCGATGGTGATCTGTCCATAATGCTCTTCAACGATGGAATAGACCAGCGCGAGGCCCAGTCCGGTCCCTTCACCCGGGTCCTTGGTGGTGAAGAACGGTTCGAACAATCGATCCATGATTGCTTTTGGAATTCCACTGCCTTCGTCTTCTACGATCAGATCGACAGTGTGTTCGGATGCTTCGCTCCTGACCCGGACTGCGCTGCCGGCTGGCGAGGCGTCGCGGGCATTGGAGAGCAGATTGATAAGCACCTGCGCAAGCCGTTGCGGGTCGCCATCGACCCAATGCTCGGGGTTGCACAGATTATAGAACTGGACTTCGAAATTACGTCGGTTCAGTGCCAGCAAGCCAATGGCGTCCTGCGCCACCTCGGCCAGACAAACGGCTTCGTCCGAGTGTTGATGGCTGCCCGCGTGAGCGAAGCTCATCAGCGATTGCACGATGCGGGAAACCCGCTTGGTCTGTTCGAGAATCTGGCTGCTGATTTCCTTCAGCTCGCCATCTTCTTCGCGCTCCTCGCGCAGGTTTTGCGCAAGGCAGGCGATGCCGGTGATCGGGTTGCCGATTTCGTGAGCCACACCGGCAGCCAGACGACCGATGCTCGCAAGGCGTTCGGAATGCACCAGCTTGTCTTCGAGCATCTGCGTTTCAGTCAGGTCTTCAACCAGCAATACCAGCCCGCTGTTTCCGGGTGCCAATGGCTCGTCAATCGCGGCTTTGTGCAGATTCAGCCAGCGGATTTGACCATCCAGTGGAAGACGCTGTTTGTGCAAGTGTTCGTCGGGCACATCGATGAAGCCACCAAGCAGTGCTTTCCAGGGTTCGGCGATGGTCTCAAGCCGTGAGCCCACAACACGTTTGGCAGCAATCCCGGTGAGTTCTTCCATGGCCTTGTTCCACATCAGGATCTCTTGATCCTTGGCCAGCGAGCAAACACCCATTGGCAATTCCTGAAGCGTTTGTCTGTGATAACGGCGCAGGGCATCCAGTTCGGCTGCCAGACCGGTGAGGCGCGAGTGGTAGTCCTCAAGCCGGCTTTCAATGAAGTGAATGTCTTCGGTGACATAATTTTCGCCGCTGGACTTATAGGGCAGGAACGTTTCGACCATGTCCTGCGCCACGCTGGGGCCCATCAAGCCTGAAAGATTGGCCTCGATTCTGTCCCTTAAACGACGCAAGGCGTAAGGCCGACGTTCGTCGAATGGCAGGTAGAGATCGCGCAGGGCCTGTTCGACTTCCTTCTGTGCGGCCTTGGCGCCCAAGGGTTTGGCCAGTTGCGTGGCGAACTCCTGGGGGGATACGGCGTGCAGTTCGCGGCGCTGCGGGCGACGAACGTTATCCACCGCACAGGCCTCGGCGGCACTGGCTTCCTCGGGGCTCGGGTTGCTGAACAGAGAAATCAGGGTGAACACCAATACGTTGGCGGCCAGCGAAGCAATCGCTGCCATGTGCCAACTGGTGTCGTCCAGTACGTAAATCATGTTCAGCAGCGGGATGTAGAAGCCCCGGAAGTCACCAATCAACGGCAACAACATGCTGACGATCCAGACCGTGATCCCTGCCAGCAACCCGGCAATAAACCCCCGGCGATTGGCGGCGGGCCAATACAGCACTGACAGCACGCCCGGCAGGAATTGCAGAGTCGCGACAAAAGCAACGATGCCCAGATTGGCCAGATCCTGTTGCGCGCCCAGCAGCAGGTAGAAGCCGTAACCGGCCATGATGATCGCCACGATCAGCGCGCGGCGGGTCCACTTCAGCCAGCGATAGATATTGCCTTCGGCGGGTGGTTGATAAAGCGGCAGCACCAGATGGTTCAGCGCCATGCCGGACAGCGCCAGTGTGGTCACGATGATCAAGCCGCTGGCGGCAGACAAGCCACCGACATAGGCCAGCAACGCCAGAGACTTGCTGTTGACCGCGATGCCAATGCCCAGGGTGAAGAATTCGGGGCTGGTGGTTGCGCCGAGTTTGAGCCCCGCCCACAGAATCAACGGCACCGCCAGGCTCATCAACAACAGAAACAGCGGCAGGCCCCAACTGGCGCTGACCAGCGCGCGCGGGTTGAGATTCTCGGTGAACGTCATGTGGTACATGTGCGGCATGACGATGGCCGAGGCGAAGAACACCAGCAGCAGCGTGCGCCACGGGCCTTCCTGCAAAGGCGTATGCAAGGCGGCGAGGGCGGTCTGGTTTTGCAGCAGCCACAGCTCAAGTTGCTGCGGACCGTCGAACACGCCATACAAGGCATAAAGACCGATACTGCCAATGGCCACGAGTTTGATCACCGACTCGAAGGCAATCGCGAATACCAGACCTTCATGTTTTTCGCGGGTGGCGATATGACGCGAACCGAAGAAAATCGTGAACAGGGTAATCAGCGCACAAAAAGCGATGGCAACGCGATCCTGCACCGGCTCGCGGGTCAGGATGCCAATCGAGTCGGCCACCGCCTGGATTTGCAGCGCCAGGAGCGGCAGAACGCCAATCAACATGAAGATCGTGGTCAGCGCGCCTGCCCAGGTGCTGCGGAAGCGGAATGCGAACAGGTCCGCCAGAGACGACAGTTGATAGGTGCGGGTGATGCGCAGGATCGGATAGAGCAAAACGGGGGCCAGCAGAAATGCACCGGATACGCCGAGATAGCTGGACAGGAAGCCGTAACCGTACTGGTACGCGAGACCGACCGTGCCGTAGAAGGCCCACGCGCTGGCGTAAACACCGAGGGACAGCGTGTAGGTCAGTGGATGACGGATGATCCAGCGCGGGATGACTCCCCGTTCGCTGATCCACGCCACGCCAAACAGCACGAGCAGATAAGCGGCGCTGACCAGAATCATCTGGGTCAGGCTAAAGCTCATCGGCATCTTTTTGACTCTGCAGAATGAAGGTCACCACGATCAGGATCAGCCATAACAGATAAGGCCGATACCACGCGCCGGTGGCGTCGATCCACCAATCCATGATGGCCGGCGAAAATAGATAAATGCCGACTACCAGCAACAGGACCAAGCGGTAAATATACATTTGGCCTCCTTCACGATTCATTCGTGTTGCGGCAGTTGAGGAGCGGCATGGTAACGGATGGCGGGCAACCTGCAAGTGTCGTTTAGTCGGAGATAGAACTGCGTCATGGGTGCCGCGCGATTAAGTAGCAAACGCGGCCCCTGTAGGCGCTCACGAGCAACGCGAGGCAGCGATAGCGATTTGTCTGACACACCGCCATCGCGGGGGTCGTAACCTCCCTGCGCTCCTGCAGACACATCATTCCGGTCCGACCATTACGCCCGGTTCGATGAGCGCTCTATCTCAGTCTATTGCGGCTTCCTCAAGGTTCCGTACGCGTGGAATAGCGGAAACGTTCCAGCGCTCGATTGCCCATTTCAGAACTTCCTGAGGCGTGCTGTAAGCGAGGGCCGATTTGGGCGCCTGGCCGAGTGCGCGCAAGGCGCGCAACAGCAGTGGAGTTGCCTGATCGGCCTCCAGTGGTGGCGAGCGGTAGCTTTTCCCCAGTTTGTTGCCGTCTGGCTGAGTAATGAGCGGCACATGCAGGTAACGCGGCTGTGGCGCGCCGAGCAATTCCTGGAGGTACAGCTGGCGCGGCGTGGAATCAAGCAGATCGGCCCCCCGGACAATGTCAGTGACGCCCTGCATGGCGTCATCGATGACGACCGCCAGTTGATAGGCGTACAGCCCATCGCGACGACGGATCACAAAGTCACCGACCTCACGGCCAAGGTGTTGCTGAAACTGGCCTTGCACACGATCTTCAAACCGGTACAGCAGTTCAGGGACACGAATACGGATGGCAGCGTTATCAGGCGAGTGCCCGGCATTTCTGCAGGTACCCGGGTAAACCCCCTGAAAGGGTTCGAGCTGTTTGCGCGAGCAGGTACACGCGTAGGCAAGACCGTGGCTGAACCAGCGATTGATCACTTCCTGATAAGCGTCGTGGCGATGACTTTGGGTAACCAGTTGCCCGTCCCATTCAAAACCATAGCGTTCGAGCGCTTCAAGAATCGCACGTTGAGCGCCCGGGACTTCCCGTGGCGGATCAAGGTCTTCCATGCGCATCAACCATTGCCCACCGACTGCGCGCGCGTCGAGATAAGACGCCAACGCCGCGACCAGTGAGCCGAAGTGCAGATAACCGCTGGGCGTTGGCGCAAAGCGCCCGATGTAGGAGGGGGATTTCATGGGGCGGATATTACTGGAGATTGGGGTTAGCTTCGAGACTGAAAAAGACCTCAAACCTTCAGGAGACTTTATATATGCCTGCGACCGTTTACCTGTTGGAGCGAGGCTTGCCCGCGAATCAGGCGCTGCGGTATATCAGCTTTACCGAGTAATCGTTCTTCGCGGGCAAGCCTCGCTCCAACAGAGCGCAACCCCACAGGGAGAGCATTCCAATTCAATCGATGTGGTGGGGAGATTGGTTGAGCTCAAAAACAACAAAGGACGCCGAAGCGTCCTTTGTGTTTGCAAGGTTGCGGGTCGTGTTACTTGCCGACCTGCTTTTCCTTGATCTCTGCCAATGTCTTGCAGTCGACGCACTGGTCGGCTGTCGGACGGGCTTCGAGGCGGCGGATGCCGATCTCTACGCCGCAGGATTCGCACCAGCCGTATTCTTCGTCTTCGATCAGTTGCAGCGTTTTGTCGATCTTTTTGATCAGTTTACGTTCGCGATCACGAGCACGCAGTTCAAGGCTGAACTCTTCTTCCTGGCTGGCACGGTCGGCCGGGTCAGGAAAGTTCGCAGCTTCGTCCTTCATGTGAGTCATGGTGCGATCAACTTCCTTCATCAACTGCTGTTTCCAGTTGGTGAGGATTTTTGTGAAGTGTTCGCGCATGGGCTTGCCCATGTACTCCTCACCCTTACTGCTTTCGTAAGGCTTGAAGTCACCGTCCAGCTGGTTGGTCTGCTGCTTTTCTTGGGTGGGCATGAATGGACCGCCTCTCACTCTTTAATCCATTGCGCAGGAAAATATCCATCACCGGCACCTGCCGGCCCTGCGGCTGCAAGCGGGCGAACTTACCAGATCGAATCGGAGCGCGCTACTCCCGGTTGTCGAGCATGCATTCGAGCTGGGCGGTGAATGGCCGTTGCTACAGACGCGGGGCTGATTAAAACGTTCAACGCCTTGAGAGGATCACACTCTTTTCAATGGCTTATTGCTTGCTACCCGCCGTTTCGGGGCTTTATTAACTTTCCTGCGGGGGCGGGTGCTTGGGTAGAATCGCTCATCACTTTTCGCATGCCTGACCGGCATCCGACCCCGATAAGATTTAAAGGAAGGTCAATGGCTCAGCCCTACAGTGCGCGCAGTCGCGCCATCGAACCCTTTCATGTCATGGCGCTGCTGGCGCGGGCCAACGAGCTGCAGGCAGCCGGGCATGACGTGATTCATCTGGAGATTGGCGAGCCCGATTTCACCACTGCCGAGCCCATTATTGCGGCCGGACAGGCTGCATTGGCGGCGGGCAAAACCCGTTATACCGCGGCCCGTGGTCTGCCTGAATTGCGTGAAGCCATTGCCGGTTTTTATGCCCAGCGTTATGGCGTGACCGTTGATCCCGGCCGGATTCTGGTCACACCGGGCGGTTCCGGCGCGCTGTTACTGGCGAGCAGTTTGCTGGTCGACCCCGGTAAACACTGGCTGCTGGCGGACCCTGGTTACCCATGTAACCGACATTTTCTGCGTCTTGTGGAAGGTGCAGCACAACTGGTGCCGGTCGGCCCGCAAGAGCGGTATCAGCTCACCCCGGATCTGGTCGCACGGCATTGGGATAAAGACAGCGTCGGTGCGCTCGTTGCCTCACCTGCAAACCCGACGGGCACGCTGTTGAGTCGCGACGAATTGGCAGGGCTTTCCTCGACGCTCAAGGCGCGTAACGGTCATCTGGTGGTAGACGAGATTTACCACGGCCTGACTTACGGCACCGATGCAGCCAGCGTGCTGGAGGTGGACGACGATGCCTTCGTGTTGAATAGTTTTTCGAAATATTTCGGCATGACCGGCTGGCGTCTTGGCTGGCTGGTCGCGCCTCAGGATGCGGTCGCTGATCTGGAAAAGCTGGCTCAGAATCTTTACATCAGTGCGCCAAGCATGGCCCAGTACGCCGCGCTTGCCTGCTTCGAGCCGCAGACGCTGGAAATCCTCGAGCAGCGCCGTGCCGAGTTCGGATTGCGCCGTGATTATCTGTTACCGGCTTTGCGCGAGTTGGGCTTCGGTATCGCGGTTGAGCCAGAAGGCGCTTTCTATCTGTATGCCGACATGAGTGTTTTCGGGGGCGATGCCTACTCGTTCTGTCAGCATTTCCTTGAAACCGAACACGTTGCGATCACGCCGGGGCTGGACTTCGGTCGATTCCAGGCGGGGCATCATGTGCGTTTCGCTTACACACAGAGCCTGCCGCGTTTGCAGGAGGCGGTTGAGCGAATTGCTCGCGGGCTAAGGAGCTGGCAAGGCTGATGCGTTTTTCTCCTGAGCTTGAACAAGGTGTTCTGTTGGTGCGCTACAAGCGCTTTCTCGCGGACATTCAAACGGACAGCGGTGAGTTGCTGACCATTCATTGCCCTAATACCGGCTCGATGTTCAATTGCATGATGCCGGGCGGGCGTGTGTGGTTCAGCCGTTCCAATGATCCAAAGCGCAAGCTGCCGGGCACCTGGGAGATCAGCGAAACCCCTCAGGGACGCCTGGCGTGTGTCAACACCGGACGTGCCAACACTCTGGTTGAAGAAGCGTTGCGCGCCGGGGTGATCACCGAGTTGAACGGCTTCACCGCTCTCAAGCGCGAAGTGGCCTACGGTCAGGAAAAAAGCCGGGTGGATTTCCGCCTGGATTATCCGCAGGGGCCCGCTTACGTTGAGGTCAAAAGCGTCACGCTGGGTTTTGATGGCTCTGCAGTCGCGGCTTTTCCGGATGCGGTCACTCAACGTGGCGCACGACATTTGCGGGAGTTGGCGAGCCTGGCTCGCGAAGGTGTACGTGCAGTGTTGCTGTATTGCGTGAACCTGACTGGCATCGAAGCCGTGCGGCCTGCCGAAGAAGTTGACCCAGGCTACGCCGCTGCATTGCGCGAGGCGGTCGCGGCAGGTGTTGAGGTCCTGGCGTATGGCGTGCAGTTGACGCCTGAGCAGATATTCATCGATCGGCCATTGCAGCTTCGCTGGGCCAAAGAGCCTGATCAGTCGCTGGCGGGTGTTTCTATCCAGACACCTTGATGATCTTCGTGGCTGGCAATCCCGGTCAGAGATCTTCCTTCACAGGGACCAGCAACGCATTCGCCGCTTTCAATCAGGAACAACGCGCCATGAGTGGCGCAGTGAATCAGACTCGCGCTGGGGTCCAGAAACTGGTCTGGCTGCCATTCCAGCGGCACGCCGCGATGCGGGCAGCGGTTGTCATAGACGAACACCTGCCCGTTGCGCCTTGTGGCGAACAGCTTGCGACCATTGATTTCAAACCCGCGGCTTTGGGCTTCCAGCAGTTGATCGCTGGTGCAGAGCAATTTCACCAGGGCCTCCGTGGGGCTCGTGACGGTAGTTCTGAAGCGGCGAATTGTGGCAGTTCTTTTCGAGGTCGGGGGGATATCTTTGGAGGCTGCGGAACCTGTGGACAGGCTGATAACGACGTGGGACCGGCTTCAGCCGGGAAGAGGCCGTGTCAGACGCTGGATTTTTATCTGCAGGGATACCGCCTTCCCGGCTAAAGCCGGTCCCACGACTTCACACCACAATCCAGGATTGCGCATATTCTTCTGTGGGAGCAGAGCTTGCTCGCGATAAGGCTGGACGCAGTTCACTTCCGATCGCATCCAGCCTTATTGTCGGAATACCGCCCAGACCAAGCTCTGCTCCCACAGGAATCACTGATGACGTGGGACCGGCTTCAGCCGGGAAGAGGCCTTAACAGACGCTGGATTTTTATCTGCAGAGATACCGCCTTCCCGGCTAAAGCCGGTCCCATGTCTTTAATCAGCTTGCAGGCAACCATCGAATCTCCCACTTAAGGCCGCATTCCAATTCAAATTCAGGCACGACTTCTACTTCAGAAATTTCCTGTTATCGCGTAGTCCCCCTCTCTCTTCGCCTTCCTGGGCACCCGCAGGCCTTTGGCTCCTATATGTTCTCGCTTTCATTTTGAAGCGTTTGAGGACGGCACATGAGCATGGACATCTCCACCGAAGATGAGCAATTGGCACGCCAGGCGATCAGCCTGTTCGAATTGATGGCGCTGGATGTTGACGACACTGAGGCGCGTATCGTTGGCTTGTGTCAGCGGGCGATGACCCCGTTGGGGCCGATCGCGGCAATCTGTGTGTATCCGCGATTCGTACTGCTGGCCCGCACGACCCTGGATCGACTTCAGCATCGGGACATTCGCGTCGTCGCCGTCGTCAATTTCCCCTACGGCTCCGCGAATGAAGAGGCTGTGATGTCTGAAACGCGAGCCGCTGTCATGTCTGGGGCCGACGAGATCGACCTGGTGTACCCGTTCCGCACACTGCTGTCAGGCGATCAGCAGACCGGGGCAAATATGGTTGCTTCATGTCGCGCGGCGTGCGGGCCGGACATGGTGCTCACGGTAACTCTGGAGGTTGGCGATCTGCGCGATCCGCAAATCATTCGTGACGCCTGTCTGGCGGCAATCATTGCTGGCGCCAACTTTATCAAGACCAGCACCGGCAAACTGGTGACGCCTCCGACTACGCAGGCGGTGCGAGTCATGCTTGAAAGTCTTGTTGACGTGGGTGGGCAGGTAGGGCTCAAGTTCTGTGGCGGCTTGCGGACCCTCAACGATGCCAGGCTATTTATCGAAATGGCCCGCGCGCGCTTCGGTCCGCAGTGGGTCAGCGATCAACGAGTAAGGTTGGTGGGGTCGAGCCTGCTGGACGACATCCTTTCACAGCTCGGAGTCGTCGAGCCGGGTTCCCGTGGGAACGGTTACTGATGAAGGGGGCTTTTCGCCAGTCGAGAAGAAATCACGGGCAAAAAAAGACCCGGCAATAAGCCGGGTCAAAAACCGTGATTAGCCTGATGAGGAGATAATCTGAAAGTCCGAACCAAGGTCTTTCAGGTATCGGCCAGTCTCGCGACCGGTTGTGATAATCATATCGATTCTCATTTGCAAGTCAATGACTTCTTTTCATCTATTTCCCGAGGGGGCTCAATCAGCCCCTTTCCAAGGCTCCTGCGGTGGTTGATCTGTCTGTTCAAAGCGTCCTTGCGATCAACGGGCAGGTCATTCCAATGGATATCCATCAAGGCTGCCTCTATCGCATACAACAACACTTTGGTCGCGCGAAATCCTCGCGTTCGTACCGCCTGATAAGCATTTACAGCGCCCATACGACGTAAATCAGAAGCGCTGTGTATGCCTACGGCGTGCAACCATTGGGCTGAAGTCTTGCCGACGTTTTTCAGGTGTTGCAGTTCATCGTTCATCATGCCTCCGTGCGATGCTGAGCTCTGACTGTGGGTGAAAACCTGGCAAGTCTTGAGAAATTGTAGCTTTTGGAGGGAAAGTGACAGAGGCAGGTGATCGGATAGATAGCGTCAGGTGATCAGTGGGACGGAGGGTGCGTATAGTCAGCCCTGCATGCATTGCGCATGCGGGCGTGAGTATACGGAACGTGCGTTGAAATCAATGGGTACGGTAGCGCAGCCGAGTACCGAAGTTGACCGACATCAGAATTTCGTCAGCGCTCAGTTCGCGGGGGAAGAACGTTCCCGAGATCTGTGCGTGGGCAATGCTTGCCCCTTCCAGTGGCGTACTACTCAGATCAAGGCCGCGCAAGTCAGCGGAGCGAAAGTAGGCATTGGTGAAGTCGATGCCGTCTGTGTCGAGATTGCGCAAGTCCAGCCCGCGGAAGTCGCCACCCTTGAAATCAATGGTGCCTGACTTGGGTTTCTCTTGGTTGAACCCCGCAACGTCATCATTTCGCAGCATCGCGTACAGCGGGGAATCCAGTACTTTGGGCTGACTCATAAGCGCCTCGCTTTTCCGTTCCGTTAGAATTGTGACGCCAGTATATCGCCACTATTTTCAAGCCGTGAAGCACTAACTGCCAAACGGCTCAAAACATTGTTTTAGAGCGCGGGAAGGCGCTGACGAAGGTTTTCGATCAGGTTGTCGAGGTCGCTGCTTTTGTTGGTCTCGACGCGCTTGCTGTGCAGGGTTTCTTCCTCAGTCAGCGGTTCGCGGGTCGCTTGCTGTGAGCGGATAACTTCCAGCGTCGCGTCGGAAGGGTCTGTGTTTTCTGCCTGACGCTGGGCGAGCCAACCGGCGATAACGGCTTCGGGTGCATCGCAGTCGAGGATCAGGAACGGCACGCCAGTGGTTTCGGCAACTTTTGCCGCCGACACACGCTGAGCCTGTTTCAGGTACGTTGCATCTATAACGACCGGGAACCCGGCGCGCAGGACCACAGCAGCCAGTTCATGCAGGCGTGCATAAGTTGCGTTGCTGGCATCAGCGTCATAAAGGTTGGCGTCCTGCCCGGCGAACAGGCGTTTACGTTCTACGTCCGAACGCAGGCGCACGGCCCCCAGGGAATCAACAAGGCGTTTGGCCACATGGCTCTTGCCCACCGCAGATACGCCGTGAGTGATAACCAGAAAGCGCGAAGGAATAGCGCTGTAGCTTTCTGCCAGGTTGGCGTAATTGCGATATTGACGCAGAGTTGCGCCGCGCTGAACCGCATCGGCACCTGCAGGCAGACTGAACAGCGCAATCTTGGCGCGAACCATCGCACGGTAGGCTTTATAGAAGTTCAGCAGCTCCAGCCCCTGGTAGTCTCCGGTCAGTTCCAGATACTGGCTGATGAGGCGACGAGCAAGGGATTTCAGGCCGCGATCTTCCAGGTCCATAGCCAGGAAGCCGATATCGGCATAGACGTCGGTCATGCGGAACGGTTCGTTGAACTCGATGCAGTCGAAGATCACGACCTTGTCACCAATCAGGGTCATGTTGCCCAGATGGATATCGCCGTGGCATTCACGGATAAAGCCCTCGGCTTTACGCTGGGCGAGCAGGGGTTTCAGCCTTTCGAAACTCGATTCAGCCCATGCCTGTAGGGCATCGAGTTGCTGGAGGTCTGATTTTTCGCTGATTAGCGGGCGAATCTGCTCAAAGTTCTGCAGGACCGGCGCCATGACTGTGTCAGGCGACCCTAGCTCATTTTCAGCACCCACTTTTGGCGCATCAATATGGAACTGGCCGATCTGTATGGCGATGTTATCGATGTGCGTCGACGTCAATTCACCGTTGGCCTGCAACGTGCTCAACAGTCCGTCTTGCGAGAACTGGCGCATTTTCAGCGCATATTCGATGACTTCACCTTCGCCACCCAGTTGCGGTGCTTCGGCACTGCCGGTCACCGGGATGACTTCCAGATACAGGTCCTCGGTCAGACGCTGGTTGAGACGCAGCTCTTCCTTGCAGAAGTGTTCGCGCGCTGAAAGCGTCGTGAAGTCCAGAAAACCGAAGTTGACCGGTTTCTTGAATTTGTAAACGAATGGACCGGTGAGCAGTACCCACGAAATGTGAGTTTCGATGAGCTGAAAGCCCTCGACCGGGTGCGGAAACAGCGCGGGGTTCTGCAGGGCTGCAATCAGTGACTGGCTCACGGACGATCCTTCAATAGTGATGTTTCATTAAGTGCTTCAAGGTGGGCATTATGGCCGCTTGGCGCGAGGCTGCAAACCTCCGGAAAGGGTGTCTTTCGAACACCTGCAAAGTGCGTATAATCCGCCGCCATGACTCGTACTCGATCCTCTCGCAAAGCAAAAAAACCTGCCTCTGGCGGACTTCGTACCTGGTTAGGCTGGGGATTGAAGCTCGGCATTGTCGGGCTCGTCGTGCTGGCTGGCTTCGCCATTTACCTTGATGCCATCGTTCAAGAGAAGTTTTCCGGCAAACGCTGGATGATTCCGGCCAAGGTGTATGCGCGGCCGCTGGAGCTGTTTGTCGGGCAGAAACTCAGCAAGGATGATTTCCTGATTGAGCTTGATGCGCTGGGTTATCGGCGCGAAAGCGTTGCCAATGGTCCGGGCGCAGCTGCTGTGAGCGGCAATACCGTCGACCTTAATACCCGCGGTTTTCAGTTCTATGAAGGCACCGATTCGGCCCAGCAGATTCGTGTACGTTTCTCAGGCGACTATGTCGCGGACCTCTCTTCGGCCAATGGCGCCAAACTGGCAGTTGCCCGTCTGGAACCGCTGATGATCGGTGGGCTGTACCCGAAAAATCTCGAAGACCGGATCCTGATCAAGCTCGATCAGGCTCCGCCGTACCTGCTAGATACACTTGTAGCTGTTGAAGATCGCGATTTCTACCATCACTTTGGGGTGTCGCCCAAGTCGATTGCCCGTGCATTCTGGATCAACGCCTCCGCCGGGCAGATGCGTCAGGGCGGGAGTACGCTGACGCAACAGTTGGTCAAGAACTTCTACCTGACCAATGAGCGCAGCCTGACTCGCAAACTGACCGAAGCCATGATGGCCGTGTTGCTGGAGATTCATTACAGCAAGCAGGAAATCCTTGAGGCTTACCTCAACGAGGTATTTGTCGGTCAGGACGGCCAGCGTGCGGTACACGGCTTTGGCCTTGCCAGTCAGTATTTCTTCAGTCAGCCACTGTCCGAGCTCAAGTTGCATCAGGTCGCGTTGTTGGTCGGTCTGGTCAAAGGCCCTTCCTATTACAACCCGCGTCGTAACCCGGAGCGTGCGCTTGAACGGCGTAATCTGGTGCTCGACCTGCTTGAGCAGCAAGGCGTGGCCACGGCTGAAGCAGTCGCCGCCGCCAAGAAGATGCCGCTGGGCGTGACCAAGACCGGTAGTTTGGCCGACAGCTCGTTCCCGGGCTTCCTTGATCTAGTCAAGCGCCAACTGCGCGAAGACTATCGCGACGAAGACCTGACCGAAGAAGGCCTGCGCATCTTCACCAGCTTTGACCCAATCCTGCAGATGAAGTCCGAGTCGGCCATGAGCGAGACTTTCAAGCGTCTGGCGGGTCGTAAGGGTGTGGATGACGTCGAAGCGGCCATGGTCGTGACCAACCCGGAAACAGGTGAGGTCCAGGCGCTGATCGGTAGCCGCAAGGCAGGTTATGCCGGGTTCAACCGTGCCATCGATGCAGTGCGTCCGATAGGCTCATTGGTGAAACCATCCATTTACCTGACTGCCCTTGAGCGTCCGAGCAAGTACACCTTGACCAGTTGGGTCGCCGACGAACCATTCCAGGTCAAAGGTGCTGACGGTCAGATCTGGAAGCCACAAAACTTCGATCACAAGGCTCACGGTAATATTTTCCTGTACCAGGGGCTGGCGCATTCCTACAACCTGTCCAGCGCTAAAATCGGCCTGGAAGTCGGTGTGCCGAATGTATTCAAAACCATCGGCAAGCTGGGTGTTGACGTTGATTGGCCTGCTTATCCGTCGATGCTGCTGGGTGCCGGTGCATTGAGCCCGATCCAGGTCGCGACGATGTTCCAGACCATCGCCAACGGTGGATTCAACACGCCAATGCGCGGCATCCGCAGTGTGCTGACTGCCGAAGGTGAGCCGCTCAAGCGTTACCCGTTCCAGATTCAGCAGCGCTTCGATCCGGGCTCGATCTATCTTCTGCAGAATGCGATGCAGCGGGTGATGCGCGAAGGTACCGGTCGCTCTGTTTACAACGTATTGCCAAGCTCGCTGAATCTTGCCGGCAAGTCCGGGACGACCAACGACTCCCGAGACAGCTGGTTCGCCGGTTTCAGTCAGGATCTGCTGGCGGTCGTGTGGCTCGGTCGCGATGACAACGGCAAAACGCCGTTTACCGGTGCAACCGGTGCGTTGCAGGTCTGGACCAGTTTCATGAGCAAGGCTGATCCGCTGCCGCTGGACATGGCGCAGCCTGATAACGTCGTACAAGTCTGGGTCAATGCCGCGACAGGTGAGGGATCCGATGCCGGTTGCCCGAATGCCGTGCAGATGCCGTATATTCGCGGCAGTGAACCTGCCCCCGGCGCTGCTTGTGGTGGGCCTGCGGCTCCGGCCCAGGAAGTAATGGATTGGGTCAAGGGTTGGCTGAACTAGATTAATTGAGCGCCCCAAAGAGGATCTAAAGTGAACAAGTGGTTAATACCAGCGTTGACAGCTGTTGCTCTGCTCAATGGTTGTGCCAGCGTAGAACGTGGCTCGATTCCTGTGGTGGATTCGGGTTCGAAGGTTTCCAACGGCGAGCGCGTGTCGCGTAACGGTGCTTCCGTGGCAAGCGTTGCTCAGGCACCTGCGCAAGCTCAGTCCGTGCCGCAGGACTCTGGCGTCGTGGTCATGATTCCGGGTGGCGGGGGCGGTAGTTCCGCACCCATCGATACCTATGCTGCCCCGGCCGGGCAGGCCCCGATCAGTGTCAGTCCGCCGATTGATACTTCCTCGGTGAGCGCTCCCGTGACCAGCAACACTTACAACATGCCCGCGCCCAGTGCGCCAAGTGGCATTCCGTCTTCCGGTAGCGGGTTGTCTGCCGATGAGCAGCTCGACGGCCCGGTTCTGGCATTGCTGACCACCGCTCAGCAGCAACAGAACGGCGGTGACTTGAACGGCGCGTCTTCGAGCCTTGAACGTGCACAGCGTGTTGCACCTCGGGAGCCGCAGGTTATCTATCGACTGGCACAAGTACGACTGGCTCAGGGCGACTCCGCTCAGGCCGAGCAACTGGCGCGTCGTGGTCTGACCTATGCCAATGGGCGTCCAAGTCTGCAGGCCAGCCTGTGGGAAATCATTGCTCAGGCACGTGAGAAGCAGGGTGATGCTTCCGGTGCAGCCCTGGCTCGTCAGAAAGCCAAGGTCGGCGCCTGATGGATCAGCGCTTTCCTGAGGTGGCCGAGCATTTGCTGCTGATCGAACGCGAGTTGCGGGCACTGGGTTGGTGGAGTGATCGATCACCCAGTGAAGAGGCACTCTCCAGTGGCGAACCGTTTTGTGTCGATACGCTGGAGTTCGAGCAATGGCTGCAATGGATCTTCCTGCCAAGAATGAAGCACATTCTTGAGAATGACCTGCCTTTGCCGAATGCCTCAGGCATCCTCGAAATGGCCGAGATGGTCTACGCCACACTCCAGCGCGAAACCCGCCCCTTGCAGCAATTGCTTGCGCA
>NZ_JACONW010000118.1 GCF_014357575.1 Pseudomonas folii
GGTGAGCCTGAGACTGCGCAATGCCTGGTAGGAGCGAACTTGTTCGCGAGGCGGCGTGCCTGAAGAACCGCGTCAGCCTTTCTCGCCAACAAGTTGCCTCCTACCTTTGAGCGCAGTGAGCCTGAGACTGCGCAATGCCTGGGTAGGAGCGAACTTGTTCGCGAGGCGGCGTGCCTGAAGAACCGCGTCAGCCTTTCTCGCCAACAAGTTGCCTCCTACCTTTGAGCGCAGTGGGCCTGAGACTGCGCAATGCCTGGGTAGGAGCGAACTTGTTCGCGAGGCGGCATGCCTGGAGAACCGCGTCAGCCTTTCTCGCCAACAAGTTGCCTCCTACCTTTGAGCGCAGTGGGCCTGAGACTGCGCAATGCGTGGGTAGGAGCGAACTTGTTCGCGAGGCGTCAGGCCTGATTCACCGCGCACAGCCCTCTCGCCAACAATGCTCCTACAGGGCCGGGGAGGTTCACAAGTCAGGTCGGCTATCAGGCCGCCGCGCTTTTGACTTTGATCTTAGGCGCCCCGTTAAACCACGCTGGCCGAACGCAGATTCTGAAGCGTGGGCGGGTACACCGAGCGACAGCGAGGTGCCAAGTGGTGGGGTAAGAGCGTTTTGCTTACTTTTGCGCCTCAAAAGTGAGGCGCCGTAAGGGCGCAACCAATATCAGCCTTGGCTCCGGTAACGGATATGTACGCAAGAATTGCTGCCGCGAAAGAGCGACGCGATCTGCAGTAAAACCGCGGTGTTCTTATCGTCGGAATGCCGCCCAGACCAAGCACCGCTCCCACATACCCGGCCGCTACAGGATTCCCCTCCAGACCTGTTTGCCGGGAGGGGAGCAATACACTTACTTGAACGCCGGAACCACCTGCTTGATAAACAGCTCCAGGGACTTTTTCTTCTCGGCATGGGGCAGGCTGTTGTCGCACCAGAAGCTGAACTCGTCGACGCCCAGTTCCTCGTAGTACTTGATGCGGGTGATGATTTCTTCCGGGGTGCCAATCATGGTGTTCTTGCGGATGTTGTCCAGTTCGAACTCCGGACGTTCCTTGAACTTTTCTTCCGGGCTTGGCGCGAGGAAGCCGTTGACCGGGGTCTGTTTGTTGCCAAACCAGGCGTCAAAGGTACGGTAGAACTTCGAGATGGCCGTAGCGCCGACTTTCCAGCCTTCGGGGTCATCCACGGCGTGGACGTGGGTGTGACGCAGCACCATCAGTTGTGGGCGTGGCACGTCCGGATTGTTGGCCAGGGCGGCTTCGAACTTGTTCTTAAGATCGACGACTTCTTCATCGCCTTTCATCAGTGGCGTGACCATCACGTTGCAGCCGTTGGCCACCGCGAAGTTGTGCGAATCAGGGTCGCGGGCGGCGATCCACATCGGCGGTGTCTTGATCGGCTTCGGGACGCTGGTGGAGGTGGGAAACTTCCAGATTTCCCCATTATGGGCGTAGTCGCCTTGCCACAGCGCGCGTACCACCGGCACCATCTCACGTAGCGCCAGACCGCCGGAAGAGGCGGGCATGCCGCCAGCCATGCGATCAAATTCCACCTGATAAGCGCCACGCGCCAGGCCGACTTCCATGCGGCCGTTGCTGATCACGTCGAGTAATGCGCATTCACCGGCCACCCGCAGTGGATGCCAGAATGGCGCAATGATGGTGCCTGCGCCCAGGTGAATCGTCGTGGTTTTGCCAGCCAGGTAGGCCAGCAGTGGCATCGGGCTGGGAGAGATGGTGTATTCCATGGCGTGGTGTTCGCCAATCCAGACGGTGCTGAAACCGCCAGCTTCGGCCATCAGCGTCAGCTCGGTCAGGTCCTCGAACAACTGACGGTGGCTGACCTGTTCATCCCAGCGTTCCATGTGTACGAATAACGAAAACTTCATGACGCATTCCTCGGATTGTTCAGCTCCAGGCTCATGTCGGCGACCTGGCGAGTTCAATAGTGATGGCGCAGCCAGGCAGACAGGGGCTGGCTGCGCAGCGATTGTTTAATGAGCGCCAGCCGCTTTGTTGAGGTCGCTTTCAGTCCACTCGGTGTAAACACACGCATCGCCGGTGGCCCAGCGCACCCGGACGGTGTCACCGGGCTGCATAGGCATGCCGGTGGCGGACAGCGCCTTGACGGTCATCGCGGTGCCATTGGCGGTCATGACCGAGCAGGTCTGGCTTTCGCCCAGGAACAGCACTTCGCCGACCTTGGCCGTGACCTCGTTCCAACCGTTGGGCAGCGGTTCCTGATCGGCCTGTTCGATGCTCAGTGCCTGGGCCTTTTCCGGACGGATCATCAGCAGCGCTTCCTGACCTGCCTGCAGGCCGGGTGTCAGGCGGATCGACAGGTTCTGGCCTTCGAATGTCGCAACGGCATTGCCCTGAGCCTTGAGCTTGAGGAAGTTCGAGTTACCGAGAAAGGACGCCACAAAGGCATTCGGCGGGTTTTGGTAGAGGTCGTAACCGGTGCCCAGACCGACGATTTTGCCGTGGCTGAAAATCGCGATGCGCTGGGAAAGGCGCATGGCTTCTTCCTGATCGTGGGTCACGTAGACGATGGTGATGCCCAGACGGCGATGCAACTGGCGCAGCTCGTCCTGCAAGTCTTCACGAAGTTTTTTGTCCAGCGCGCCGAGGGGTTCATCCATCAGCAGGATGCGTGGTTCGTAGACCAGTGCCCGGGCGATGGCGACACGTTGTTGCTGACCGCCAGACAGTTGCGAGGGGCGGCGGTGCGCAAACTCCTCCAGTTGCACCAATTTGAGCATGGCATCGACACGCTTCTCGCGTTCGGCAGCGGGCAGCTTGCGAATCGCCAGCGGAAAGGCAATGTTGTCGCGCACCGACAGATGCGGGAACAACGAATAGCGCTGGAAGACCATGCCGATATCGCGCTTGTGAGGCGGTACGTTGACCAGCGATTGGCCGTTGACCAGAATCTCGCCGGAACTGGGCGTCTCGAACCCCGCGAGCATGGACAGTGTGGTGCTTTTGCCCGAGCCGCTGGAGCCAAGGAACGTGAGGAATTCACCGTCCTGGATATCCAGGGA
Source organism: Pseudomonas folii (assembly GCF_014357575.1). Taxonomy (GTDB): domain Bacteria; phylum Pseudomonadota; class Gammaproteobacteria; order Pseudomonadales; family Pseudomonadaceae; genus Aquipseudomonas; species Aquipseudomonas folii. The sequence continues at coordinate 3,036 of NZ_JACONW010000118.1, forward strand.
AATATTGTCCACGGCTGCGAAGTTGCCGTAGTGCTTGTTCAGATTGCACAGGCTCACCAGCGTGTTCTTTTGCTGTTGCCCGGCTTCTTTTATCACGGCACTCATGAGGTACTCCTCGCTTCGTTGCGTCGGCGCAGGGTCGCTGCGATCACCATGATCATGACGGACAGGCCAATCAGCAGCGTCGAGGCGACGGCGATCACCGGTGTCAGGTCCTGGCGCAGGGTGGTCCACATTTTGACGGGTAGGGTTTGCAGTGTCGGGCTGGCCATCATCACGCTCAGGACGACTTCGTCCCACGAGACCAGGAACGCGAACAGGGCACCGGCGATCATGCCGGGACGGATCGCAGGGAAGGTCACTTTGAACACCGCTTGCAGCCGCGATGCACCGCAGATGACCGCTGCATCTTCGATGGACTGGTCGAACAGTTTCAGCGAGTTGATGATCGAGATGATGGTGAAGGGCAGGGCGACGATGACGTGGCTGACCACGAACGAAAACAGCGTGCCGGTGTAGCCCAGTTTCAGAAACAGCGCATAGACCGCCACCGCAATGATCACCAGCGGCACGATCATGGGCAGCGTGAATACGCCGTAGAGCATGTCCCGACCGGGGAAGCGCCCGCGTACCAGAGCAAACGCGGTCGGCAGGCCCAGCGCGACGGCAAAGATCGTGGTCAGCAGCGCCACCTTGAGGCTGGTCATTGCTGCATCCAGCCACTCAGGGTTGGAAAAGAATTGCCCGTACCACTTGAATGTCCAGCCAGGCGGCGGGAACACCAGCCATTGTGACGAGCCGAACGACAGCAGGACGATGAACACGATCGGCAGCAACAGGAACAGCGCGATCAGGCCCGTGGTCAGGTACAGCCCATAGCGCAGCCGCGGGCTCATGGCATTGGGAGTCAGGAGCATGAACGATTACCTCGCGTCACTGGCGCCGACCGGAGATTCCGGCTGGAGCTTCAGGTAGAAGTAAAACAGCACCAGAGTGATCACGATCAGCAGCGCCGCAGCGGCACTGGCCAGACCCCAGTTAAGGAACGATTGCACCTGCTGCACGATGAACTCGGGCAGCATCATGTTCTGCGCGCCACCCAGCAGGGCAGGCGTGACGTAGTACCCCAGCGACATGACAAATACCATCAGGCCACCGGAGAACAGCCCCGGTCGGCACAGCGGCAGGAATACCCGAAAGAAATTGCTCCACGGACTGGCACCGCAGATCGAACCCGCCTGCAGCACCATCGGGTCGATGGCTTGCATGGTGGCCTGCAGCGGAAGAACGATGAACGGGATCATGATGTAGGTCATGCCGATCACCACGCCGGTCAGGTTGTGCACCATTTCCAGGGGTTCATCGATCAGTCCCATGCCCATCAGCGCTTTGTTGATGACCCCGGAAGCCTGTAGCAGCACCAGCCAGGAATAGGTCCGGGCGAGCAGGCTGGTCCACATCGACAGCAGGACAATGTTCAACATCCAGCGGCCCCAGCCGCGTGGCACCAGAGTGATTGCCCATGCCAGCGGAAAGCCCAGCAGCAGGCTGAACAGTGTCACCAGACCGGCCACCGAGAAGGTGTTGAACAAGACCCGTGAATACGCCGAGTTGGCAAACAGTTGCTCGTAATTGCCCAGCCCCGGTGTGGGTTCCAGCACTCCGCGCAACAGCAGACCGATTAGCGGCGCAAAGAAAAACAGACCGAGAAAGATCAGCGCAGGAAGCAGATTGCGGCTGCCGCGCCAGCGCTGTGAGAAAGGTATCGAGCGATTCATCGTCACCGCCTGGGCCGATGCCGCACCGGCGGTGCTGGAAGCACCACCGGCCGGGCTGGACTGACGGGGGACAACCGCTGTCATTTTTACTTGACCAGCCATTCGTTCCACCGTGTCGCGATGTCCGGACCGTTCTTGGCCCAGTATGCGAAGTCGAGAGTGATTTGGTCCTTGGCATGCGCGGTGGGCATGTTGGGTGCCAGGGTCGAATCCAGACGTTGCACGCTGTCCAGATTGACCGGCGCGTAGGCGCTGAGGTTGGCGAAGTCGGCCTGGCCTTTGGCGTCGGTGGCGTTGGCGATGAACTTCATTGCGGCGTCCTTGTTTTTCGCGCCTTTTGGAACCACCAGGAAATCAGCCATGACCAGATTCTGCTTCCAGCTCACGCCCACTGGAGCGCCATCCTGTTGTACCGCGAACACCCGGCCGTTCCAGAACTGCCCCATGGACACTTCGCCCGAGGCCAGCAGTTGTTGAGACTGCGCACCGCCACCCCACCAGACGATGTCTTTCTTGATGCTGTCGAGCTTTTTGAAGGCGCGGTCCAGATCCAGCGGATAGAGCTTGTCAGCCGCGACGCCATCGGCCAGCAGTGCCAGTTCCAGCACACCCGGGCTTGGCCATTTGTACAAAGCGCGCTTGCCGGGATAGGTTTTGGTGTCGAACAGTGCGGCCCAGTCCTGCGGCGCTTTGGCACCGGTACCGGTTTTGCTTTCGTTGTAACCAAGAACGAAGGAGAAGAAGAACGAACCGGCACCGTGCTCCGAGACGAAGCGCGGATCAATCCGGTCTTTCTTGATGACGTTGAAATCCAGCGGTTCCAGCAAGCCTTCGCTGGCAGCGCGCAAAGCGAAATCCGCCTCGACGTCTACCACGTCCCACTGCACGTTGCCGCTTTCAACCATTGCCTTGAGTTTGCCGTAGTCGGTCGGCCCGTCCTGAACAACGGTGATGCCGCTGGACTTGCTGAAAGGGTTGGCCCAGGCCTGCTTTTGAGCATCCTGAGTCGAGCCGCCCCAACTGACAAAGTTGACGCTCTCTGCCGCCACTGCCGCCACTGCCGCAGCACCCGACAGGGACAGGACGCCTGCAGTCAGCACTGCAATTGCACGTTTACTCAACACCATGTGTACGCCCTCATTTGTTGTGTTTTTGAGCGGGCTGTTGCTTGCCCGCTTATCGGGAGCAGTAGGTCCATTGGGGCCTTTTGAAACAGTGCGGCCGAGTCAGATGCTGTTATTTGTGCTGTCCCTGTCCGGGCGCACCTGACGATCGTTCGGCCTACGGAATATCATATTATGGTATTCCAAACTTTCTGCAAGAGTTTCGCGTCTTCGTTGAGGCGTAAATTTGAAATTAACAGATGGAAATCCCAGTAATTACGGGGCTAAACGTTTATTTTCAAACGAGCTTTACGCCTCAGTTACGCAGTCTGAAAAGCGTTTTTATCAGTGAATAAATACTGAAAGCGGGTGTTTTAAACGTGCTCGTCAGCCCAAAAACGGGATGTTTTCGACGACCTCCAGGTCGTATCCGGTCAGTCCTGCGTATTTGAGCGGGGCGCCCATGTGACGCAGTTTGCCGACGCCGATGTCCTGCAGGATCTGTGCCCCGGTACCGACCTCCGAATAGATGCGCGACTGCGACCGGCTGAACTGACGCGGCGGCTGAGTCAGTTGTGGAATACGTTCAAGCAGCGCCTGGGATGACTCGTGATTGGCCAGCACCACAATGACTCCGCTGCCCGCTTCGGCGACTTTTTGCAGGGCTGCCCAGAGGGTCCAGTTGCTGGGGCCGTTGTAGTGCGCGCCGACCAGATCCCGTAGCGGGTCGATGACATGCACCCGCACCAGCGTCGGTTCGTCGCGCTTGATATCACCCATGATCATTGCCATATGGACGCCGCCTTCGATGCGGTCTTCGTAACTGATCAGGCGGAACGTTCCGTGCACCGTGGAAAGCTCGCGCTCGCCGATGCGGGCGACGGTGTGCTCGGTGCTCAGGCGATAGTGAATCAGATCGGCGATGGTGCCGATTTTGATGCCGTGTTTTGCGGCGAAGGTTTCCAGGTCCGGGCGGCGGGCCATGGTGCCGTCGTCATTCATTACTTCGACGATGACCGAAGCGGGTGTAAAACCGGCCAGACGTGCCAGGTCGCAACCAGCTTCAGTGTGCCCGGCCCGGGTCAGGACGCCGCCTTCCCGGGCGCGCAACGGGAAAATATGCCCCGGCTGCACCAGGTCTTCCGGTCGCGCATCGCGGGCAACGGCTGCCGCGACGGTTCGCGCCCGGTCGGCCGCAGAAATGCCGGTGCTGACGCCCATGGCCGCCTCAATGGAAACCGTGAATGCAGTCGCGAACACGCTGCCGTTGCTGGGCACCATCTGCTCCAGACCCAAGCGTTGGCAGTGGTCATCGGTCAGTGTCAGACAGATCAGGCCGCGCGCCTCCCGGGCCATGAAGCTGATCGCCTGAGCGTCACAGCAGTCGGCCGCCAATAACAAGTCACCTTCGTTCTCACGGTCTTCATCGTCCACCAGCAAGACCATCTTGCCTTGGCGATAATCCTCGATGATTTCTTCGATGCTGTTGAACGGCATACCTGACTCCCGCTGTCATGATGTGTTTGACTTGTGGTATACCATAAGACAGTTTGTTCGGGTAAAGAACAGATATTTTTCAGTGGAGGTTTGAATGAAGGCTTACTGGATTGCGCAAGTCGATGTGAATGATCCACAGCAATACACCCAGTACACGCAACGCGGCCCGGCGGCGTTCAAGCTGTACGGCGGCAGGTTTCTCGCACGTGGCGGTCGCTCGCAGGCGGTAGAGGGCAAAGCCACGCCGCAACGCACGGTGATCATAGAATTCGATACCTACGACCAGGCAGTGGCCTGCTACAACAGCCCTGAGTATCAGGACGCAATGAGCTACCGCGCGGGGGCTGCGAGGGCGGAGATTGTGATCGTGGAAGGGATTTAAGATAGAGGAGGTGCGCGGTCTACCTGTTACACCAAGCGCCTGTATCGCGGGCAAGCCCGGCTCCCACAGATTCTGCGCCATGCCAAATATTAGCGTGATGACGTGGGACCGGCTTTAGCCGGGAAGAGGCCGTGACAGACGCTGAATCTTCATCGGCAGAAACGCCGCCTTCCCGGCTAAAGCCGGTCCCACGTCGTCACTCAGCTTGCAGGCCAACATAGAATATCCGCGTCATTTTCGAAGACCCATTGTCAGCAGGCTTTAATGGCTTCCCCGATGCCCCCTGACACAGCGTTGATCCTGTGGGAGCCGGGCTTGCCCGCGATACAGGAGACGCAGCCAGAAGACACACCGCGTCATCGTTTATCGTCGGAATGCTGCCCGGACCATCTCCCGCAGGATATCTGCGTGATTTTCGACGACCCATTATTAGCAGGCTTTAATGGCTTCCCCGATGCCCCCAGACACAGCGTTGATCCTGTGGGAGCCGGGCTTGCCCGCGATGCATGAGACGCAGTCAGGCGACATACTGCGTTATTGTTTATCGTCGAAATGCCGCCCAGACCAAGCCCAGCCCCCGCAGGATATCTGTGTCATTTCTGACTCAACGAATGAAATGCACCTTGCCGCTGTCATCGTTACCGACGTAGATCCCGTACGAACCGGTCCGGCGTTCTTCGATGTAGCGTTCGAGAATTTGCCGGATCGCCGGGTAGTAGATGCTGTCCCACGGAATATCTTCCGGGGCGAAGAATTTGTAGTCGAGGGTTTCCGGGCCGAACTGGCCGGTGATTTCCAGCGCCAGGGCGCGGAATACGATGTACACCTCGCTGATCGCCGGCACGCTGAAGATGGAGTAGGGCGAGAGGATTTCAGCCCTGACGCCGCTTTCTTCCCATACTTCGCGCAAGGCTGCCTGCTCAGTGGTTTCGCCGCTCTCCATGAAGCCTGCGGGCAGCGTCCAGGTGCCAGGGCGGGGCGGAATGGCACGCTGACACAACAGATATTTGCCGTCCTGCTCAATGATGCAGCCGGCAATAATCTTCGGATTGACGTAGTGAATGTAGTTGCAGCCCCCGCACATCAATCGCTGATGAGTATCGCCCGCTGGCACACGCTGAACGAGGTCAGCGCTGCCACAGTGCGGGCAAAAGCGCGGGGCGGGCATGTCAGTGGCCTATGCGCGGTTCTTTCAGGGCCATGGGGGCGAATAGCTCGCGCACCTTGCTGCCGTCATTCTGCTTGGACTTGAGGTAGTCCAGCGCGACTTTGGCGGCGCTGCGCACATGGTCCACGGAAGCCTGATGGGCTGCCAGTGGGTCGCCGCTCTTGATCGCTTCGACGATACGTTCCATCTCTTCATTACTGGCACTGCGTCGGTTTTCCTGCGAAACCGATGTGGCGCGCAGATAGCTGATACGCGCCTGCAGTTGGCGCAACTGGGTGGCAGCGATGTGGTTGCCCGAACCTTCGAGCAGCACGTCATAAAAGCTCTGCACCGAATCCAGCACTTGTTGCAGCTCGCCTTCCTTGAGGGCCTTGCGGTTCTCCTCGAGGGCTTTTTCCAGCGCGCGAATGTTCTTGGCCTTGGCCCGCAGGGTGAACAACTGAACGATCAGCCCTTCGAGCACGCAGCGCAGTTCGTAGATATCACACGCGTCTTCCAGGGTGATGATTGCGACGCGCGGGCCCTTGGCGTCGGCGAATTCCACCAGCCCCTCGGACTCAAGGTGACGCAACGCTTCACGGACCGAGGTACGACTCACCCCGAGGCGTTCACACAAGTCGCGCTCCACCAGGCGGTCGCCGGGTAGCAGCTGAAAATTCATGATGGCGCTGCGCAATTTGTCCAGCACGATTTCGCGCAGGGTAATGGGATTGCGATTGACCTTGAAGGAGTCGTCGATTGGCAGGCGTTTCATGGGTTTGACTCTGGATGTGGCAGTTGACTGAAAATATGCACGATCAGTGTTGTATACGGCATGCCGTATGCCGTTGTGAAGCTTGGTGTGTATTTGCGCACGCTATGCTGCGTTGCGCAAGCTGCCGGGTTTGCCGACAGCCGATGCAGTGCAAAACGTTGCGAAGTTTATCATGGGCTGTTTGCCCCGCGACGAAACGGGGCGGATACAGATCAGACCATCTCCGGCAGCGCGCCCAGTTTGCCCCGGTAATAGATCATCGGTGCGACGGTCTGCTCTGGCAGGATCAGGTTTTTCACTGCGCCGACAATGATCGCGTGATCACCGCCGTCGTATTCGCGCCACAGCTCACATTCGATAATGGCGGTCGCATTGCGCAATAACGGGTTGCCCAGTTCGCTCAAGTGCCACTCGATACCCGCCGCCTTGTCCTTGCCTTTGCCCGCAAACGCGTAGGCTTCCGACTTCTGCCCTGCGGACAGCAAGTGGATGGCGAAGCGCTTGCTGTCACGCAGGACAGGGTAGGTGTCCGATTCGTAGTTGGGGCAGAACAGCACCAGCGCCGGATCGATAGACAACGCGCTGAAAGCGCTGGCGGTGATGCCAACGATTCCGCCTTGTGCATCCAGGGTGGTAACCACCGTGACGCCTGACGGAAAGGAGCCCATGACTTCTTTATATATGCCGGGTTCGATCATGTGAGGGTTCTCTTGTTGGGCTTGCCGGGTTCTGGCAGGCAATCAATTCAGGTGTGCGAGCGGGCGACTAAAGCTCAGCGCATGACAAACGGATCAGGCATCGGCGCTTGCGACAGGTTGATCCAGACAGTCTTGAGCTCGGTATAGGCCAGCACCGAATCAATACCGCTCTCGCGACCGTAACCGCTGTTTTTGAAACCGCCGATGGGGGCCATGGCCGAGACTGCGCGGTAGGTATTGACCCAGATGATACCCGAACGTATATCCCGGGCCAGGCGATGAGCGCGGCCCAGGTCTTTGGTCCAGATGCCTGCTGCAAGGCCAAACTGCGAGTCATTGGCGATGGCCAACGCTTCGGCTTCGTCCTTGAATCGAATCACTGAGGCGACCGGGCCGAACACTTCTTCCTGCATGATTTTCATCGAGTTGCGATCACACTCGAACAAGGTGGGTTCGTAGTACCAGCCGTCACTGTCCATCTGCGGACGTTTGCCGCCCGTGCGTAATGTTGCACCTTCTGCCAGGGCGTCGGCGACCAGCGCTTCGACTACCGCCAGTTGTTGCGCCGTGGCCATGGGGCCCATTTCACTGGCGTCGTCCTGAGGGTTGCCGATGCGAATGCGTTTGGCGCGTTCGCTCAGTCGCTCGACAAACTCGTCATAGATGTCGTCCTGCACCAACAACCTTGAACCGGAGACGCAGCTTTGCCCGGAGGCGGCGTAAATCCCGGCAATCGCGCCGTTGATGGCACTGTCCAGATCGGCGTCGGCAAAAATAATGTTCGGTGATTTGCCGCCCAGTTCCAGCGACAGTTTCGCGAAATTTTCAGCGCTACTGCGTACCACATGCCGGGCAGTCGCTGCGCCGCCGGTGAAGGCAATCTTGCGCACCAGCGGATGGCGGGTCAGGGCGGCTCCGGTGCTTGGACCGTAGCCGGTCACAACGTTCACGACGCCCGGCGGGATGCCTGCTTCAAGGGCCAGACGCGCCAGTTCCAGTACGGTTGCCGAGGCGTGTTCCGACGGTTTGAGAACAATCGTATTGCCAGCGGCCAATGCCGGGGCCAGTTTGATGGCGGTCAAATACAGCGGACTATTCCAGGGAATGATTCCGGCCACCACGCCCATGGGTTCGTGAACGGTGTAGGCAAACAGATCCGGCTTGTCCAGCGGCAGAGTACCGCCTTCCAGTTTGTCGGCCAGCCCGGCGGTGTAGTGGAAGAACTCCGGCAGATAACTCACCTGGCCCCGGGTTTCACGGATCAACTTGCCGTTGTCCCGGCTTTCCAGTTGAGCCAGTTGCTCTTTGTTTTCGGCAATCAGATCACCCAGACGGCGCAGCAACTTGCCTCGTGCGGTGGCCGTCAATTTGCGCCAGGCCGGGCTCTCAAAGGCTTGCTGGGCGGCCTGAACGGCACGGTCCACGTCGCTTTCATCAGCGTCGGGCAATTCGGCCCAGGGTTGGGCCAGCGCCGGGTTCAGGCTCTGGAAGGTCTTGCCCGAAAGGGCGTCGACCCATTGCCCGTCGATGCACATCTGAAAGCGAGTGAGCGTCATGCAACGATCCCCTTTGCTTGATTGTATTGAGTCTCGGCCTTGCGCAGGAAGTCCAGCAAGACCTGATTGACGAGCCGTGGCGACTCGACCGGCATCATATGTCGTTGTTCGGCGAGGATCGCAACCTCGGCACCCGGAATACGCGCGGCCAGCTGGCGGGCCATCTCCGGAGTCGACCCAGGGTCCAGCTCGCCGGTGGCGATCAGCGTTGGCGCGGTAATATGGCCCAGATCGTCTGCCCGGTACATGTCCTGCGTGGCGAACAGGGTGTACGTGGTCAGGTAGCCCTGCGGGTCGTTCTCGGCGAGTATGGTGCGGATGGCAGCGATCTGCGCCGGGTTTGCGGCCTGGTATTCACGGCTGAACCAGCGCGAGAGTGCTTCGGCGGCGTTGGCATCCGGTCCATGTTCAGCCGCCTGAGCGGTACGCGCGATGACCCCGGCGCGCTGTTCGGCACTGCGATTGAATACGCTGTTGAGGACGACCATCCCCGATAACTGCTGCGGGAAGTGCAGGGCAAAAGCGCGGGCCACCAGCCCACCCATGGAAAAACCGATGACGGTAGCTTGCGGCAGGCCCAGATGCTCCAGCAGTTCATGCAATTGTTCGGCATACCCCAGCAGCCCGGTATCCGCAGCGGGACGCGGGCTGGCACCGTGGCCGAGCATGTCGTAGGCAATCACTCGATAGTGAGGCATCAGCCCCACGACCTGGCCGCCCCACATTTCTTTGTTCAGACCCACGCCGTGAATCAACACCACGGGATGGCCTTCGCCGGTTGCCAGATAACTGGTCCCGGCCGGGGTGCGTTCAGCGGTAAGCCGAATCATGGAGCGCTCCTGGCCTGTGCTTATGCGGACGGTTACTGCTGAGCCTTTTCGGCTGCCAGCTGTTCCAGGTCGATGTAGCGGTTGCCAATGCGCGGATGCAGACGACCACCATCGGCAGCACCGAGCACAACTACGATTTCGTCGGCGCGAGGTGCGTCTTCGATCTTCATTTCCAGGGTGATGTAGTGCGAGCGCAGGCCTTCATCGTCCTTGTGCATCATCGGGATCTGAATCGAAGTACCAGGCCCGCCGCGCTTGTTGGTGAAGCTCAGGTAGCTTTTGGCTTTGACCGCTTCGCGATAGTGGTTGCCGAAGCGCAGGGTGTGGATCACTGCGGAAGCATGCTCGATTTCACCGTCGGCCCCAATGACTGCGGCCTTGCCGTAAGCCTCGATTTTGTCAGCACCGCCAATCGCATCTGTCAGACGCTTGACCATCAATTCGCCCAGTGCCGAGCAATGTGCGCGGATTTCCGGGTTCAGGTCTTCAACGAAACCACGACCCAGCCAGGGGTTTTTGATCACTACTGCCAGACCCACCATGGTCACCGGCTTGTCGCTGGCTTTACCGCCTTCGATAAGGGTTTCTTCGGAATAGCAGACGATTTTGCGAATTTCGAAACTCATGGACGGGCTCCCGGATAGGGTGACTGAATGTATTGCGTCTGATGGTATACCATAATATTGGTCGTGCAAATTTTTTCTGCGTCAGGTGTGGAGTAGCTGGGAGAGGATGAATCGGCCTGACACTTGATCAGTAGATCGGAACCGGAAATGCATTTCGTCGGCATTGCTTTCGATTCCCTGAACGGCTCAGCGTGGGGGCCACTCCACCTAACTGACGGTTGCGTCATTCAGGTGTTTTCGCAGCGGTTTACGTCCCAGGAATCCAAGACGATCCATAACCGATTTACGAGGTGCCGCATGGCCAAGACAAACACCAGAACGACTGTTGCCGACCTGTTCATTCATGAGCTGTCCGACGTTTACAGCGCCGAGAAACAGATCACCAAAGCCTTGCCTCGTCTGGCGCGGGCTTCAACCAATCCCCTGCTCAAGGAAGCGTTTGAGGCGCACCTTGAAGAAACCTATGGGCAGATCGAACGTATCGATCAGTTGGTGGAGCAGGGCGAACTCAAGCTCAAGCGCATGAAGTGCGCAGCCATGGAAGGGTTGGTCGAGGAAAGCAAGGAGCTGCTTGAGGAGATCGAGAAAGGCGAGGTGCTGGATGCGGCATTGATTGGTGCCTGCCAGAAGGTCGAGCACTACGAAATCGCTGCCTACGGCACTTTGGTTGCAATGGCGAAACAGCTGGGCATGAAAGACGCTGCCAAGCTATTGAGCGAAACGCTTGCGGAGGAAAAATCCGCGGATGAAAAGCTATCGGCTATTGCCGAGCAAGGCGGGAATCAGGCGGCTACCATAGCGTCGTAGAGCGCGTCGTCTCGCAGAAAACGAGCATCTGCAGGAGCCGCCCCGGTGTCACTGACGCCGCGCTGTCGCGCAGCAAACAGATATCAATGTGGGAGCGGTGCTTGCCCGCGATAAGGGCGACGCGGTTTAAAATGGAATTGCGGTGTTCTTATCACGAGCAAGCTCATCCCTACAGCGAGGGCGTTTCAAACAATGTTTGAGGAGATACATCCTCAATCAAGCGATGCTATACCCCTCAAACGCCTTGCCCTGCTGCAGTGCAGTGACGACATTCTTGCGGTTGACCGGCAATTCGTTGCCTTCGTTATCGGTGAATGTCTCGCTCTGCAGGGTGGCTTCGTCGCCTTCGCCTACAAAGGTGAAACCGAGGAATTCAAAGGCTTCACGGTCGACATTCAGGTTGGAGCGCGGGGTGCGCAAAGGCAGGGTGACGCTTTGGCCGTCCTTGCTGATGGTGTAGACCTCGGCTTCTTTCTTCGCGCGGGCCGTTTTGCTTTTGCCTGTGCTCGGGTTGCTGATCGCCTGATGAGTCTGGTTCAGCACCTTGAGCGCCAGGCTGTAGACCAGCTCTTGAAAGGCAGGATCGTCTTTATAGCTGGACAGGATCCGGCTGATTGGGAACTGCGTGCTCAAATCGGCCAGTGCCAGGCTGTCGGCCGCTTCGGCGTCCTTCAGGCGCTTGAGTTCTCCCATCAGTTCATAGGCCTTGTCATCGTCGTAACTGTCTTGCGCAGTACGGATCGCGGCACGTAGCTGACGGATTTCGTCACTTTCCTTGGCGGTCTGGAACGCATCAAGCACCATCTCGCTGATGGTCTTGGCCTGAGGTGCGTGCTGTGAAAGACCGATGGCGTTTTCGTAATCGAGCTTGGCGGAGTTCACGGATTCAGTTGTCTGGGAATCAAGCATTGAATTTCACTATTTCAGGTTTGAGGCGCGAAAAGTCACTGGCCTTTCGGGGCGCATAATCTAGTGGACGCGGACGACGTTGTCACGGACCAATGCCTGAGCCCTCTATTTCAAGCCCTTCAGGCAAGTGATAGCAAAACCGTACAATGCCGTACTTGTGTTTTCTCTTGCGTCTGTTGATCATCGCGCCCTTGAACCACTGACCAACAGAGAAAGCGGCACATGAGCACAGGGTTGACTGAAGACGATATGCGCAGAGCGCTGGGCCTGGACGTACCTTCACCGGCAGCACCCGCTCCCGTGGAACCCGAGCTCAAACCCGAGCCGACGCCGACGCCAGAGCCTGCTCCCGTGGCCAAGGCTCCACCACCGGCACCGCGGCCGAAAGCCAAGCGTCTGTCACCGGCACTGCTGGTAACGTTGCGGGTGACCAGAGAGTTCGAAGGCGAAGAAACGCTGTTCGTCCACGAAGCCAAAACCCTCAGCACCTTCGATGCCGAGCAGGAAGCCCGCAAAGCCGCTGCGAAAGAGAAGTACAAGTATTTTGAAGTGGTGTCGATCAAGCGGGTTGAGTAACAGGATTTTTTCAGATGAAACACGTTACTGGTAGGGGGCAACTTGTTGGCGAAGCTTTTTGCGCTGTGTTAACTCGACTAACGCCTCGCCAACAAGTTGCCTCCTACCGGTTATGCGGCGGGTAAAGATAACTGTCACCCCACTGCACTCAACCCGTGATACCCCCGATCAAAGTAGACCAGCGCCGCAGCATCCTGCTGTCGACTCAGCGCCAGAACCTCGCAGAACAGAATGTCATGCGTACCCACGCTGACGGTCTGACTGACCCGGCAATCGAACGATGCCGCGGCACCTTCCAGCACCGGCGAGCCGGTTACCCAGGTTTCCCATTGCGCGGCGGCAAAACGCTCGGCCATGGGAGTCTTGCCGCCAAACAGATTGGACAGATCACGCTGCCCGCAGGTCAGGGTGTTGACGCATAGCGTCGCATTCGCGGTCAGCGCTGCATGTACCGACGCCGAGCGATTCAGGCAGACCAGCAAGGTCGGCGGCGTATCGGTGACGCTGCACACCGCCGTTGCGGTAAATCCGCAGCGACCGTGCGGGCCGTCGGTGGTGATCACGTTGACCGCAGCTGCCAGTCCGGCCATGGCATTGCGATAATCCTGTTGCGGGATCGGCAGCAACGTCTGGGCGACGGCGAGAAGTTCGGATGCTTGCATGGGGGTTCTCCGCTCAGGCCTGGCTGGCCAGGTAATCGAGAAGTACACGATTGAAAGGCTCGACGTCACTGACGCTGGACGCATGGCCGCCGTATTCGAGCAGCGTCAGTTGCCCGGCCGAAAGCGTGTTAGCAAGATGCTGCGAGCGCTGCCACGGCACCAGCATGTCATCGCGGTTGGCGAGCAGCAGGGTCGGCGTGGTGATCTTGTGCAATTGATCTTCGACATTGAACGCCTGCAGCGCGGCAATCCGGCGCAGCAGGTTGTTGGTTTCGGGAAAGTGCGCCAGCGCGTGGGCTTCATCTTCGGCCAGCTGCGCGCTGTGCTCGGCGATCCAGTCCGCGGGATAGAGAAACAGCGCCTGGGCCTGGACGTACGCCTCCGGCCCGCTGTCGCGTAACAGATTCTTGCGCACGGCAAAGCAACGTTCGCTGTGTGGATTCGGACTGCTCCAGGCGTTGATCAGCACCATGCTTTTCAACAGTTGCGGGCGTTGCAACGCCAGCTCCAGACCTACCAATCCACCCAGCGCGTGGCCGATAAAATGACAGTGCTGCACTTCAATGCTGTCGAGCAGCGCGAGCAATTCTGTGGCCATGGTCGCAATCGAATAATCTTCGGCAAGGATCGCCGGGCTACGGCCAGTCCCGGCCTGATCGTAAACCACCACCCGATAATGCTCAGTCAGCACCGGCAGTTGCGGTGCCCAGAACCGGGCGGAACCGCCCAGGCCTGAACTCAATACCAGCGTCGGTGCATCGGCGGCCTGGTTGCCGAGGATTTCGTAGTGCATGCAAGACTCCATTACAGGCGCTCAAGCGTCTGCTTGTTAAGGGGGGATTCTGACCGCGTTGCCGCTATCA
>NZ_JACONW010000119.1 GCF_014357575.1 Pseudomonas folii
CGGCTAAAGCCGGTCCCACGTCGCATATCGACTTGCAGATACATCCCGAATCCCCCACAGGTTCAAGCCAGCTCCTGCCAAATCAGCCACCCAATATCAGCTATAGTGCGGCGCTTATCCGGGTTCGATGTTCAGGGAGCGAGTGGTGTTGCGTAAGTTTCTAGCAGTGTGCGCGTGTCTGTTCAGCGTTCAGGCCATGGCGGTGCCGCCTCCGGTCGCCACGATTGACCGCAGCCTCTGGCCTGAGCGGCTGGAGTCGCCGGATCTTTTCGACGTGGCATCCCGTGCGGAGATTCTCGGCTTTGCCCACGAGTTACTGGCCAGCGAAGCGCTGGACGAGGAGGGGCTCAAAAGACGTCTGGGGCTCAGGTACGTCAACGTGCCGTCACTCAATCTGCTTCGTCACCGCCTCTGGAATCGTTTGCTGGAGGGTTACCAGAGCGCGCAATTGAGTTGCCCTCAGGATGCATCGTTCTGCGTGCTGGTTGAGGACATGGACCAGCTTCGCCAGCGCGCCGCCGAATTCACCATCGCCAGTGATTCGTTCTACGCCAACTGGGCTGCGCCAAGTGCGACCTTTCATGAGCGCTATCTCAACGAACTGATGTATATGGCGGCGTTATTCCCGCAGACCAGCAGTGAAATCGCCCTTTATAACTCTGATGAGTTGAGTGGCGATCAGATGGCCGACCGTACCTTTCAGATGAATTTCGAGGGTGGCCCTACCGGCGCTGACGGGGGCACCGACTGGCTGACTGACTTCATGCGTCAGCAGAAGATGAACGCGACGTTCTTTGTATTGGGTAAAAACCTGCAGGAACGCCTCGCCGCCAGTAACGGCACCGCGTTGCAATCGCTTTATCGTCTGCAATGCGTCGGCATTCAGGGGTGGGAATATCGCTCCCACAGTCAGTGGCTGGAGTGGCAAGACTCGGTGCGTCGAAGTGAAGGCCTGACCCAACAGCTGCTACCCGACAACTTCATCCCGTTGTTCCGTCCTCCCTACGGCCATCGACGTGCCGACAGCGGGCAGTTCTTCCGTGATCAGAATCTGCGAGTGTCGCTGTGGAATATCGATGCGCAGGACAGCAATGGGCGACTGACGTCCGAGCAGATTACAGACCGGGTTGTGAACCTGATGCTGCTATGGCGGCGCGGGACCGTGGTGTTTCACGACGCCAGTGCGAGGGTGCAGTCGGCAGTGCCGCTGTTACTGGCAAACACCGCGCAGAGCGAGTTGATCTGGGACGATTGCCACAATATCCCTGACAGGCCCGCAGAATAAGGACTTGCGTTCATTTTCAGGGAGGGATGAGGCGAATTTTCCGACGGATTCGGGTAGAGCGGACTTCCGACTGTAAACGGGCTTGGGCAGGTCGCCAAGGGCTATTCGTCATACTGTGAAATAAACTTCAAAAAACTGTCAAAGTGCTTTTTTCTGTCATGTGTTTTGCGGTATTACCACTATCAGACCGCCGAAACCTGCAACACAGGTGGCGTCCTCCAAGACTCCATCTTGAGCATTTCTCTCCTGCCTTAAGGAGAGAGCCCGGCGGCCTTTTCGTGGCGCAGTGTGAGTGGTTCTGCGTCGCCTGGCTTTTACAAAGGTGAGCGAGTATGGATGATCACGGACGCACCCCTTCTTCTAACCAGCCAATCCTTTACGTGCTCGATACCAACGTACTGATTCACGATCCAAATGCACTGCTGAATTTCGAAGAACACCGCGTCGCCATCCCCATGACCGTGCTGGAAGAGCTGGACAAGCTGAAAGCCGGTAAACATTCGGTTGCTGCCGAATGCCGTCAAGCCATCCGCCTGATCGACAAGACACTGGGCGAAGCCACGCCTGAAGAAGTCGAGAAGGGCGTACCCATCGACCGTGGCACGGGAGTCTTCAAGGGCTTCCTGTCGATCATGATGAGCAAACGCGAGGAGCCCAACAGCCTTCTGCCTGAACACCTCAACGACAACATCATCATCAACCAATTGATCGACCTGCATGCGCGCGACAAGGACTTGCGTCTTGTGCTGGTCACCAAAGACATCAACATGCGTCTCAAGGCGCGTGCCTGCGGAATTGCCGCCGAGGACTACAGCACCGACCAGTTGGTCGACGACGTATCAATGCTGTCCCGTGGTTATCACAATGTAACCGGCTCCTTCTGGGACCGGGTCAGTAAAGTCGACACCCGTCAGGATCACGGCCGTACCTGGCACCGGGTGCAAATGACTGAAATGCTGCCGTCGGTACACATCAACGAGTTCATCATTGATGAGCAAGGGTTTGTCGGCTGGGTCAAAGGCGTCAAGGCCGACGAACTGATGATTCTGGACATGCATCAGGAACCGTTACTGCACCAAGAAGCCTGGGGTCTCAAACCGCGTGATATCTACCAGGGCCTGGCGCTGTTCGCCTTGCTTGATCCCGATATCCATCTGGTCAACCTGTCCGGCGCTGCCGGGTCGGGTAAAACCATTCTGGCGCTGGCCGCTGCCATCGAGCAAACCATGGTCAGCAAGCGTTATCGGCGGATTATTGCGACCCGTAGCGTGCAGGGTCTGGACCAGGAAATCGGCTTCCTGCCCGGCACCGAAGCAGAAAAAATGGAGCCTTGGCTTGGCGCCATCACCGACAACCTCGAAGCCTTGCACATGGATGACGAAAACACCCATGGCAGCGTCGATTACATCCTCAGCAAAGTGCCGTTGCAGTTCAAATCCCTCAATTACATACGAGGTCGCAGCTTCCAGCAGAGCCTGATCCTGATCGACGAGTGCCAGAACCTCACCCCGCACCAGATGAAAACCATCATCACCCGTGCCGGTGCCGGTTCAAAAGTGGTGTGCCTGGGCAACCTGGCGCAGATCGATACCCCATACCTGTCCGCCACCAGTTCCGGGCTGACCTACCTGACGGAGCGCTTCAAAGACTTCCCGAACGGCGTGCACATCTCGCTGCAAGGCGTGCCACGCTCAATCCTGGCTGAATATGCGGAGTCGCATTTGTAGCAGGCGGAGCCAAGCCGCAAGCGTCAAGCTTCAAGCCGCAAGCCCGGAGTGAGTGGGCTTGTAGCTTGAAGCTTGTAGCTTGCGGCTTTTACTCCCTACAATCCCCGCTCCTGTTCAGGAGTAAAGCTGTGCTCACTCATCTCGATTCTCAAGGTCGCGCCAATATGGTCGACGTCACTGATAAAGCCGTGACGTTCCGTGAGGCGGTGGCCGAAGCGCTGGTTCGCATGCTTCCTTCAACCCTGCAAATGATCGTCAGCGGCGGGCATCCCAAGGGGGATGTGTTTGCCGTAGCGCGTATTGCCGGGATTCAGGCGGCGAAGAAAACCAGTGATCTGATCCCTCTGTGCCACCCGCTGATGCTGACCGGCGTCAAAGTCGAACTGAGGGCCGAGGGTGAAGACGCCGTACGTATTGTCGCCCGTTGCAAGCTGGCCGGGCAGACCGGTGTGGAAATGGAGGCACTGACCGCCGCCAGCGTCGCAGCGTTGACTATCTATGACATGTGCAAAGCGGTTGATCGCGGCATGGTCATCGAAAACGTTCGCCTGTTGGAAAAGCTTGGTGGCAAGAGCGGCCACTTCATTGCCGACGAAACGGCACCGGAGGCTCCATGAGCATCAGCGTCCAGTATTTCGCCCGTTACCGGGAAGCTCTGGGGCGTGACGGTGAACAGGTCGACGGCGAGTTCGCTACAATCGATGCGCTGCGTCTGCATTTGCTTGAGCGTAATGGAGTTTGGCAGGTATTGGCTGAGCAGAACCTGATGTGCGCTCGCAATCAGGAGCTTTGCCAGCTGGACGAGCCGTTGCAGGCCGGTGACGAAGTGGCGTTCTTCCCCACCGTGACCGGAGGCTGAACATGGCGATTCGGGTTCAGGCGGAACCGTTCGATCCGGGCTTTGAGGTCAACGCGCTGCATGACGCCAATGTCGGCGTCGGTGCGGTGGTCAGTTTTGTCGGCTATGTGCGGGATTTCAACGAAGGGCGGGAAGTGTCGGGGATGTTTCTGGAACACTATCCCGGCATGACCGAAAAGGCTTTGGGCAAGATTGTGCTTGAGGCTGAACAACGCTGGCCTTTGCTCAAGATGGAAGTGCTGCACCGTGTCGGCACGCTGGAGCCGGGTGAGCCGATTGTGTTTGTCGGGGTTGCCAGCGCGCATCGTCAGGCAGCATTTGAGGCCTGTGATTTCGTCATGGACTACCTCAAGACCCGTGCGCCGTTCTGGAAAAAGGAAAACACGTCAGAAGGGCCGAAATGGGTCGAGGGGCGGGCGAGTGACAAAGCAGCGGCGGGGCGGTGGAAATAGTGCGCTGCAGATCCACACTGACGTGGGACCGGCTTCAGCCGGGAAGAGGCCAGTACAGTCAATGAAGTTTCATGGCTAGAAACACCGCCTTCCCGGCTGAAGCCGGTCCCACGTCGATTGCATCGAGTCAGATGGTTTGCGCTGGCTTGCGCACTACTGCCCGCAACAACTCGGTCGGCGGTGTTTCGCAGCTGATCTTGCGACCCAGTTTCTCTTCAATCGCAGGCAGTTGATAAGAGTCGTCTTCACCGGCGAAGCTGATCGACACGCCTGCTGCGCCCGCGCGGCCGGTACGGCCAATGCGGTGAACATAGTCATCCGGCACTTCCGGCAGCGTGAAGTTGATCACGTGGCTGATACCGTCGATATGAATCCCGCGACCAGCGACGTCAGTGGCAACCAGTACGCGAATCTTGCCTTCGCGGAAGCCTTCCAGGGTCTTGATGCGTTTGTGCTGTGGTACATCGCCTGATAGCTGCGCGGCGTTTACGCCATCGCGCACCAGACGTTCTTCGATGCGGCGTACTTCGTCCTTGCGGTTGGCAAAGACCATCACGCGTTCCCAGCCGTTGTCGTTGACCAGGTTGTAAAGCAACTTGTATTTGTCGGCACCGGCCACTGCATAGATATGCTGCTCAACGTTTTCGCTGGCAACGTTCTCGGCTTCGATTTCAACGATGGCAGGCTCGGTGGTCCATTGCTTGGCAAGGTTCATCACATCTTCGGTGAAGGTCGCGGAGAACAGCAAAGTCTGGCGTTCGCCCTTGTGTGGCGTCTGACGAATGATCGAGCGCACCTGCGGAATGAAGCCCATGTCGAGCATGCGGTCGGCTTCGTCGAGGACCATCACTTCGACCATGTCCAGGTGCACTTCGCCGCGCTGATTGAAGTCCAGCAAACGGCCCGGAGTGGCGACCAGAATGTCGCAATGACGGGCTTCAAGCTGTTTGAGCTGTTTATCGAAGTCCATGCCGCCCACGAACGTCATGACGTTCAGGTCGGTGTACTTGGTCAGGTCGGCAGCGTCCTTGGCGATCTGCACCACCAGCTCCCGGGTCGGGGCGATGATCAAGGCGCGAGGTTCGCCCATATAGCGCTCTTTGGGCGGAGGCGTCTGGGTCAGTTGCGAGATGATCGAGATCAGGAAGGCGGCCGTTTTACCGGTACCGGTCTGCGCACGGCCAATGGCGTCCTGGCCCTTGAGGGTGAACCCCAGTACCTGCGCTTGAATTGGCGTGCAATAAGGGAAACCGAGGTCTTGAATGGCGTGCATCAATTCGGGGGCGAGGGCGAAGTCGTGGAAGCGGGTTTTGCCTTCCTGAGGTTCGACCACGAAATCTTCCAGCTTCCAGGGAATGACCACCGGCTTGGGCGCACGTTCGCGGCGTGGGCGCTCGGGCCTGGGTTTGGCGACGGCAATGTCTGCCGTTTCAGCCTGTGCGCTCGGCTCTTTATCGTCTGCACGGGGTTGGGCAGGAGCTTTGGCTGCAGCGCTGCGATCCCTTGAATGGCCTTCAGTCTTGCTTTGCGGGGCAGGGGAAGGAGTAACAGGGCCAGCGGCGAGCGGCTCAGCCTCGCTTTTTCCGAACATCTTTTTAAGTGCTTTGAGCACGGTCATCTCGTCAGTTGGTTAAGGAATGTACGCCGAGCAGTGTAAAGCAAGAATCATGCGCGGCGTAGTGTCATGCCAAACGGGCTACATATGCCCGGATTTCGCAGGACCGGCTTTAGTCGGGAGAGCGGCGTTACCGGCTAAGAAGATGTATCGCCAGTACTGGGCTCTTCGCGGATAAAGTCGCTCTTATCGAACAAAATATAACCACTTAATTTGGAATGCTTTTCTGTAGGAGCTCACGAGCACCGCGAGGCAGCGATGGCGGTTTATCTGACACGCCGCTATCGCTGGCCTCGTAACCTCGGTGAGCTCCTACAGATCCAATGTTTGCCGCGAGAAACCGGGATGGTCCTACGCATATCCACCTTTGCGGTCCAAAGGCAGCCAATCAGCCAAGCTTGTTTGCCAGCCACGCGCCGATGTCAGAAATCTCCTCCGGTAACACTTGGTGTTCCATTGGGTATTCCTGCCATGTCACGGTTACGCCTTGAGCCTTTAAACACTCATAAGCTGCGAGCCCCATGGATTTCTGTACGACATTGTCGAAGGTGCCATGCAAACAACACACCGGGATGCGTCGCTGACTGTCTGAAAGCTGTAGCTGATCACCGAATGTCGGCGCGTAAGTGGACAGGGCAAGTACCCCTCCCAATGGACCCTGCCAGCGTTTGAAGGCGGTATGCAGCACCACCGCGCCACCTTGGGAAAACCCTGCAAGGAAGATCCGTGCCGGGTCGATTCCGCTGTTGCGCTGGCCTTCTATAAGGTCCAGAACGGTCTGCGCAGAAACCTCCAATTGGTCGTGATCAATAGCGCGAGCGGGGCTCATGGCCCTGATGTCGTACCAGCTCGGCATCTCATAGCCGCCGTTGATCGTCACGGCCTGGGTCGGTGCCTGAGGCAGGATGAAGCGGGTTGTGAGCAGCGATTCCTGAAGCGCTTCAGCCACCGGCATGAAATCATAGCGATCTGCGCCAAGGCCATGCAGCCAGATCACGCATGCGTCAGGAGTGTTTACAGGTTCGAGAATCAGCGGGTTGGTCATGAGTGCTCTATCCGGGTGCGCTCGCTCTTTTGCAGTGCGTTAATGCGGTGCGCGTGTTGTTAAAAATGAAAGAAGATGTCGCAAGGTTACAAGTTTTTCTCTTGACCTGTCGCTAATTCGACATCGCCACCATGCTGGTACGGCGTTTGCTATAAAAAACCGGGGAGTGAAGCGCTTACCTTGATCGGTAACACTATTGTGCTATTACCGATACTCAACAGGGGCAAGCACTGAGTCCATGCATCAGGATTTGCGGCACGGTTCATCCTGTACCGGATTGGTTCAGGAACATCATGGGGCTTGAATCCTGTAGGCCGTCTAAGATCATGAATGCGAGCGATGAGATGACCTCACGCCCGGCTTATGAACTGGCCTAAAGTCGGATGACCCAAAAATAAGCCAGCACGGGTTGTCAATGCCTCACAAGGGTGCGACGGGATTGAAGCGCCTAAACAACAAAGAGCAAAACTGGAGGTTTGAATGAAGATGTTGAAATCCACCCTGGCCGTAGTAGCCGCTGCAGCAGCCCTCGGCGTGAGCAGTTTCGCTCAAGCGGGCGCAACACTGGACGCCATTCAGAAGAAAGGCTTCGTACAGTGCGGTGTGAGCGACGGTTTGCCAGGTTTCTCCGTTCCTGATGCTACCGGCAAGATCACCGGTATCGACGCCGACGTCTGCCGCGCTGTTGCTGCTGCCGTTTTCGGTGACGCCACCAAAGTAAAATTCAGCCAGCTGAACGCCAAAGAGCGTTTCACCGCGCTGCAATCGGGCGAGATCGACATCCTGTCGCGTAACACCACCTGGACCAGCTCCCGCGATTCGGGCATGGGTCTGGTATTCGCTGGTGTGACTTACTACGACGGTATCGGCTTCCTGGTAAACAACAAGCTGGGCGTCAAAAGCGCCAAGGAACTGGATGGCGCAACCATCTGTATCCAGGCTGGTACTACCACCGAACTTAACGTTTCCGACTACTTCCGTTCGAACGGTCTGAAATACACCCCGATCACTTTCGACACCTCCGACGAAAGCGCCAAGTCTCTGGAAGGCGGCCGTTGCGACGTGCTGACCTCCGACCAGTCGCAGCTGTACGCACAGCGCAGCAAACTGGCCAGCCCGGCTGACTACGTGGTTCTGCCAGAAGTCATCTCTAAAGAGCCTCTGGGCCCAGTCGTACGTAAAGGCGACGAAGAGTGGTTTTCCATTGTGAAATGGACCCTGTTCGCAATGCTGAACGCCGAAGAAGCCAAGATCACTTCGAAAAACGTTGAAGCTGAAGCCAAAGCGACCAAGAACCCTGACGTTGCCCGTATGTTGGGTGCTGACGGTGAATACGGCAAAGACCTGAAACTGCCGAAAGACTGGGTAGTGCAGATCGTCAAACAAGTCGGTAACTACGGCGAAGTGTTTGAACGCAACCTGGGCGAATCGACCCCGCTGAAAATCAAGCGCGGCCAGAACGCTCTGTGGAATGCCGGCGGCATCCAGTACGCTCCACCAATTCGTTGATTGACCCGACGCCCGACAGCTTTTACAGGCTGTCGGGCGTCGTTTTGTTTCATTTTTCCTGGGGCACTTCATGGAAAAGCAAATCGTCGCACCCAAGCAAAAGCTCTCTTTGAGCGACCCAAAAGTGCGCGCGTGGTTATTTCAGATCATCACCGTACTGGCGGTGGTCTCGTTGGGCTGGTTCATGTTCGACAACACCCAGACCAACCTCCAGCACCGTGGTATTACCTCGGGTTTCGGATTTCTTGAACGCAGTGCCGGGTTTGGCATTGCGCAGCATTTGATCGATTACACGGAAGCGGACAGCTATGCCCGCGTGTTTGTCATCGGCTTGCTTAACACGCTGCTGGTGTCGGTCATCGGTATTTTTCTGGCCACGATCCTGGGCTTCATCATCGGCGTCGCACGCTTGTCACCCAACTGGATGATCAGCAAGCTGGCGACGGTCTACGTCGAAGTCTTCCGTAACATCCCGCCGCTGTTGCAGATCCTGTTCTGGTACACCGCTGTCTTCCTGACCCTGCCGGGTCCAAGGCAGGCGCACGGTTACTTCGACATGTTCTTCATCAGCAGCCGTGGTCTGAACATGCCGAGCGCTATTGCCGCTGAAGGTGCCTGGCCGTTCGTGACCAGCATCATCGTGGCCATCGTCGCTATCGTGGCAATGACCCGTTGGGCCAACAAGCGCTTTGAAGCCACTGGCGAGCCGTTCCACAAGTTCTGGGCCGGTCTGGCGCTGTTTCTGGCGATCCCGGCCTTGAGCATGTTGATTTTTGGCGCACCCGTGCATTGGGAAGTGCCAGAGCTCAAAGGCTTCAACTTTGTTGGCGGCTGGGTACTGATCCCGGAACTGATCTCGCTGACTCTGGCACTGACGGTCTACACCGCAGCGTTCATCGCAGAAATCGTGCGTTCGGGTATCAAGTCGGTCAGCCACGGTCAGACGGAAGCAGCGCGCTCCCTGGGTCTTCGTCCTGGACCTACGCTGCGTAAGGTCATCATCCCGCAGGCACTGCGCGTGATCATCCCGCCGTTGACCAGCCAATACCTGAACCTGGCGAAGAACTCCTCGCTGGCAGCCGCTATTGGTTACCCGGAAATGGTTTCTCTGTTTGCCGGTACGGTGCTCAACCAGACCGGTCAGGCCATTGAAGTTATTGCCATCACCATGAGCGTGTACCTGGCGATCAGTATCAGCATTTCCCTGCTGATGAACTGGTACAACAAGCGCATTGCGCTGATTGAGCGGTGAGGAAACGCGCATGACTACTCATACTTTCAAACCTGACATGCCACCACCGGGCAAAGTATTCGGCCCGGTAGCGTGGATGCGGCAGAACCTGTTCTCCAGCTGGATCAACACGCTGCTGACCTTGTTCTCGCTGTACCTGATCTACCTCGTCGTGCCACCGATCCTGAGCTGGGCATTGCTGGACGCCAACTGGATCGGTACGACACGGGCCGACTGCACCAAGGAAGGCGCCTGCTGGGTGTTTATCCAACAGCGCTTCGGTCAGTTCATGTACGGCTACTTCCCGACCGAACTGCGCTGGAGGGTGGACCTGACCGCCATTCTGGCGATCGTCGGTGCGGCCCCGCTGTTTATCTCGAAGTTTCCGCGTAAAGCGATTTACGCCATTGGCTTCCTGATCATTTACCCGATTGTTGCTTTTTACCTGCTGAGCGGCGACGCGTTCGGTCTGACCCACGTGGCCACCAGCCAGTGGGGCGGCCTGATGTTGACGCTGGTGATCGCCACTGTCGGTATCGCCGGTGCATTGCCTCTGGGTATTTTGCTGGCGCTGGGTCGTCGTTCCAACATGCCTGCCGTGCGCGTGGTGTGTGTGACGTTCATCGAGTTCTGGCGCGGCGTGCCGTTGATCACCGTGCTGTTCATGTCGTCGGTGATGTTGCCGCTGTTCATGCCGGAAGGGATGAACTTCGACAAACTGCTGCGGGCCTTGATCGGCGTGATCCTGTTCCAGTCGGCGTACATCGCTGAAGTGGTTCGGGGCGGTATGCAGGCAATCCCTAAAGGTCAGTACGAAGCTGCCGCGGCCATGGGCCTCGGTTACTGGCGCAGCATGGGCCTGGTGATTCTGCCGCAGGCGTTGAAGATGGTTATTCCCGGCATCGTCAACACCTTCATTGCCCTGTTCAAAGACACCAGTCTGGTGATTATTATCGGCCTGTTCGACCTGCTCAACAGCGTCAAGCAAGCCACCGCCGACCCGTCGTGGTTGGGTATGGCCACCGAGGGCTACGTCTTCGCGGCCCTGGTGTTCTGGATCTTCTGTTTCGGTATGTCCCGCTATTCCATGCACTTGGAACGTAAGCTGGACACAGGCCACAAGCGTTAGGAGTTTTGACATGAGTGAAGTTATCACCAAGCCTCTGGGCGCCGAAGGCATGATCCGGATGGAAGGCGTCCATAAATGGTACGGCCAGTTCCACGTGCTCAAGGACATCAATCTGAACGTGCGTCAGGGCGAGCGTATCGTGTTGTGCGGCCCGTCGGGCTCGGGCAAATCCACGACCATTCGTTGTCTGAATCGCCTGGAAGAGCACCAGCAAGGCAAGATCATCGTCGATGGCACCGAACTGACCTCGGACCTGAAGCAGATCGAAACCATCCGCCGCGAAGTCGGCATGGTGTTCCAGCACTTCAACCTGTTCCCGCATCTGACCATTCTGCAGAACTGCACACTGGCCCCGATGTGGGTGCGCAAGATGCCGAAGAAAAAGGCTGAAGAAATCGCCATGCACTACCTGGAGCGCGTACGCATTCCAGAGCAGGCGCATAAATTCCCGGGCCAGCTATCCGGCGGTCAGCAACAGCGTGTGGCCATTGCCCGTGCGTTGTGCATGAAGCCGAAAATCATGCTGTTCGACGAGCCGACCTCGGCACTCGACCCGGAAATGGTGAAAGAGGTTCTGGACACCATGGTCGGCCTGGCAGAAGAAGGCATGACCATGCTTTGCGTAACCCACGAAATGGGCTTCGCCCGCACCGTGGCCAACCGCGTGATCTTCATGGACAAAGGCGAAATCGTCGAACAGGCTGCGCCGAACGACTTCTTCGACAATCCACAAAGTGACCGTACGCGTCTGTTCCTGAGCCAGATCCTGCATTGATTGGTTGAGTGATGGACTGAAAAACCCGGACGTTGTGTTCGGGTTTTTTTATGGGTGTCAGGGAAGGCTGGAATTGGCATTCAACAGGTAGGAGCGAACTTGTTCGCGAGGCGGTGTATCTGTCCACACCGACCCCAGAGTTTTTTACTGATTTCTTCAGCCGTCTTATAGGTCTGTTGCTTGTTTTAGACATAGAGTGTCGGCAGATAAGATAAGTGGCAGCCAAAGACGAAAAGTAGATTAAATGTCAGGCTGATCATGATTTTTTATCCTTCGCTCGTATGGAAGTACTTTGATAAGTGCGGCGGAAAAGTTATTTTAGTTTTTTCATTTCTGATTTTCTCTTTATTCCATGATGAACAACTGTCCCGAAAAGCCACATAGCCAAGAAAAATATATAGATTATCGCTTTTGCGAGATTTCGCCATGGTGACGTTTGGACGTCGAAATCGGTAAACCTATCAAGTAAAACTATTGTCATGGCGGCGCAGTAGATAGTAATAACCAGCAAAATCAAATTTGGGCGTAAGCCTCGTAATATGTTTCGGAGTTTTTTTCCAGCTGGGTTTAATACGCGATGGCGTTCTTTTGAAAAGTTAGGGTTGTAACGCTTAGCTCTATGGTGTTTGTACGTGATGTAGGTTCCAGTTGCTACTAAAGTCAAATATAAGGTCGCTACCAAGAATGTATGTGTAGGCATATCTACCGATTCGGTAGGAATTACTTGGATTAGGAGGGCGACAATCATTACAGTGTAGAAAACGGAAGTCGCGAGTATGATTGTCGTCCATTTTGCGAAAAAAAGGCCTCGATTTATAGTAATGTCAAGTAAAGTCATGAAACTGTTGCTGAGTGCTAATGAGAGAGTTGTGTCGTGGAAAGCTTTGGCTTCGAGCATGCCAATATAACGGCAGTGAAAAAAAGAAAAGACGAGGCCTAAAAAAACTATCCAGGAGTTTTCGAAAGTGCCCAGTAATGGGAATTTTCCTCCCATGAAAAAATTGACCTGTACCAGTGCTAACGCAGTGTTGTAAATAAATCCCAACTTGAATAGAAGTCCGCGGTCACGAGCTTTTGATATGTATCCTGATAGCAGGAGTGAGGGCAGGAAGCACGTTATGCTTAGGCATAAATAGCTTAGGTGTTGAAGTGTTGAACTCATTTTATTTTTGCCACTCGTCTAGCATGCCTTTCGTCGTAATTGTGCCGGCCGCAGCATCAATTCCCAGTACTGTCTTAGAGGATTCCTTGTATGCCCTGACGTAGTCACTATCGATATGTCGAAATAAACGCCACGCGTCCTTTTTTAAGGTAAGTCTGTATGCGCCGAACACAGATAATCCGACGTCGACAGCTCCATAAGCAATATTTCCTGCGGTCTTGCTTCCGCTAAAATATTCAGAGATCGCTTGATAAGGGACTCGACCCCAGCCCTCTGTGTCAGATCTTCCTTCAAGTAAATTATTGCCATTTTCATACAGGTTATTCAAGCCGTGTCCGATGACTATAGCGGCGGGTGCGCACATCCACCCAATTGAGCCGACACATATCCCTACACCTCCTGTGACTTGAAGTCCGCCAGCGATTAGCCCAATACTTTGGGTAGCAATTCGTACTGACTGATCCTTCAAACTCTCCTGCTCACCCTCCAGCGCCTCGACCCCCTCCGCAACACTCTTCCTCCCACCCTCAACATCCCGAACAATCCCCTGAGCGTAATACGCCACCTCCCTATTAAATTGCAGCCGCAACATACCGTCCTGAATATGCTGCATGCTCAACGTGCAAGCGTGATTCGTCAGCGCAACAGCCGCTTGTTTAAGCTGCTTGTTCTCGGAAGTGTTCGATTTGGGCTCTGCCATCAGGACTCGCCCCAATAGCTATAACCACTGGTCCCTGCGGCGTGGTGGGTCCAGCTGATGTCGCCGTAGCGTATGGCAAGTTGTTCGACGGGTTCGGCGTCATTATCGAGGGTGACGTGAGGCGTCTGGACAAGCAGATTTTCAATGACCGCTTCCTTGATCTCGACGCTGTAGAACTTCTCTTGGCTGCCATTGGGCGTGGTGCGGTAGAAATCGATCTTGCAGGTGATGGATTCCCGCTGCGCCAAGGCTTGGGCCAACAAGGGCGAGGACTTGTCGATATTCTTGGTGATGACGACGGGCATGTGCGTGGCGCGGTCGATGTTGGCGACGTTGGCCATCTGGTGCGTGTAGGACAGCACCATGATTTCGTTCAGGTGTGCTTCCTGGCATTTATTACCCATGGACTCCGGGGTCGAACAGCCTGCGGAGATATCGCCTTGTTCTTTGCCCTTGATAGTCATGTAGATGGGATGAGCCATGGAGTGATCGCCTGAAATAAATGGGCGATCAGTTTATGGACGCGCGATTCAGGGTTATGTAGGGCGTTTCTGTGATTGTTGAAGGGCTTTGCGCGTAGGCGTCGCCCTGGTGTTCCTGACACCACGCTGTCGCGAAGCAGCATGAACCTTGTAGGAGTGAGCTTGCTCGCGATTCGATTTTTGTTTCGATAAATTGTTGCCTGACCTTACGCAATCGCGAGCAAGCTCACTCCTACAGTAAAAAGTATTCCAAATCAGGCAGTTATATTTTGTTTGATAGGAGTTGCCGAAGGTTTCTCGGTGCTGAGCAGGTATTTCTCAACCGCCCCGCGCGCCATATCAATCAAGTGCACCACCGAAAACGCCAGGTCACGTTTGCTGCCGCTCAGGTGGTCGGCGGATTCATAGGCACTGGCGGATGCGCAACGTAGCAGGTCGGCGGCGTGGGCCATGGATTGGGTGGCTGAATCGGTGTTGGTGTTGAGCATGTACAACTCCTATTGGATACGGAGCCAGCACACCTCGCTACTAAACGAAGGGTGGCGGCTGTGCAGCAGGTTAGTAGACCGGACAATAGGAAAACCGGCGCACCCGAAGGTGCCCTGCGCACAGCCACCTTAAAGGTGAACACCTATGCGCCTATTGGTCCGGGCTACTAAACCCGATCGCTGATGTGCAGCGACGGAGGCAGCCTAGTGAGCCGGATTTACAGGCGCAAGTGAGGGACAAGTTTCTCGGAAAGGTCTGGCAGGGGGAAGGGATCAGGTCTGGCAAATATGTTGCGGCAAGGCATGTAAAGCAGAATCAGGGCTGCGCAGATGTTCGATCAAGCCGTAGACCTGTTGGAGCGAGGCTTGCCCGCGAAGAGCGAAGACCCGGTATCCCTGAATGACCTCATTGACAGGTTCGCGGGCAAGCCTCGCTCCAACAGGTTTGATCTGTATTCAATCCGCGCGAAACTTGTATTCGTTGCTGTTCTCCAACACGATGCACCTTTTTGGCGCTCTGCGCCGCTCCACCACCTGCCCCCGAGAAAACAATGACGACCAAGGCGCCATCGGCGAGCACGACCCCGCACAACCCTTCCTCTGTAATCAATCGGCCGTGGCTGTTGCTGTTCGGTCTGGTGCTGGTGGCGCTTAACCTGCGTCCGGCGCTGGCAAGTATGGCGCCGCTGCTCAGTAGTGTTTCCAGTAGCCTTGGGCTTTCATCTGCTTCGGCAGGGCTGCTGACCACTCTGCCGGTGTTGTGCCTTGGGTTGTTCGCGCCGTTGGCGCCTCGACTGGCACGACGTTTTGGCAGCGAGCAAGTGGTGCTGGCGATTTTACTCACCCTGGCCGCCGGTATCGTGTTGCGTAGCCTGTTCGGTGAGGTTGGGCTGTTTGCGGGGAGTGTTCTGGCTGGCGCGAGTATCGGAGTGATTGGCGTGCTGCTGCCGGGGATCGTTAAACGCGACTTCCCCAGGCAGGCCGGTACGATGACCGGCGTGTACACCATGGCTTTGTGTCTGGGCGCAGCCTTGGCGGCAGGTTCAACGGTGCCGCTGACTCAGTATTTCGACGATAACTGGGCCGTCGGCCTGGGCTTCTGGATGATTCCAGCATTATTGGCGGCATTGATCTGGTGGCCCCAGGCTCGGCAAAAGCACGACGTGAACCAAGTGACCTACCGCGTGCGCGGCCTGCTGCGCGATCGCCTGGCCTGGCAAGTTACTCTTTATATGGGCCTGCAATCTTCGCTGGCCTATATCGTTTTTGGCTGGTTGCCTTCGGTGCTGATCGGCCGGGGCATGAGCCCGACGGATGCCGGATTGATGATGTCCGGGTCGATCATGGTCCAGTTGATCAGCGCATTGACCGCCCCTTGGCTGGCGACTCGCGGGAAGGATCAGCGCCTGGGCGTGGTGTTGGTCATGTCCATGACGCTAGCCGGGCTGTTTGGCTGTTTATATGCGCCAATCGACAGCCTGTGGGGCTGGGCTATTTTGCTGGGCTTGGGGCAGGGTGGTGCTTTCAGTATCGCGCTGACGCTGATCGTGTTGCGGTCTCGTGATTCCCATGTTGCGTCGAACCTGTCGGGTATGGCCCAAGGCATCGGGTACACCATCGCCTCCATCGGTCCTTTTGCTGTGGGGATTGTGCATGACGTCACCGGTGGTTGGGATTCGATTGGCTGGATCTTCGCAGTGCTGGGCCTGTCGGCCATCGTCGCGGGTCTTGGTGCCGGGCGAGCGCTTTATGTGCAGGTCAGTAGCGAAAAAGTCTGAGTCGAGCCATTTGTCTCGCTTATGCCCATGGCAAAACCCGCGATTGCCGCTTATCGTGCAGGCACCTTTTGCTCCAATGGACCTGCATGCATGAGCGACGAAGACAAACGCCTGATCAATAACGCGCTGATTAACCGCTTCTACGAGGCCTTCAACCGCCTTGACGCAGAAGCCATGGCTGCGTGTTATACCGATGACGTGCTGTTCAGTGATCCGGTATTTGGTGAGCTACGTGGTCAGCAAGCCTGTGACATGTGGCGCATGCTCACTTCGCGAGCCAAAGACTTCTCCCTGACTTTTGATAGCGTCCGCGCTGACGAACGCAGCGGCGCAGCGCATTGGGTGGCGACGTACCTGTTCAGCCAGACCGGCAACACCGTGGTCAACGATATACAGGCGCGCTTCGTGTTTCGCGACGGCAAGATCGCCGAGCATCACGATCAATTCGACCTGTGGCGCTGGTCCCGACAGGCACTGGGAGCCAAAGGCTTGTTGCTGGGCTGGACGCCGTTTGTCCAGAACGCCATCCGCGCCCAGGCACAGAAGGGCCTCAAGGCGTTTCAGGCCGGGCGTTGAGCCTCTGGTAGAATCTCGTCTTTCGCACCCTTTGATCTGTTGTGATGCCTGAAGCCTTGTCCTCATCCGTCAACGAGACACCCGAACCAGCAGTCAGCAAACCCTGGTTCGTGTACTTGGTGCGCGCTGAAAACGGCTCGTTGTACTGCGGCATCAGCGACGATCCGCAACGCCGTTTCGCCGCCCACCAAAGTGGCAAAGGCGCGCGCTACTTCTATTCCAGCCCGGCGGTGGCGCTGGTGTATATCGAGCAGTGCGTCAGTAAGGGCGAAGCGCTACGGCAGGAGCGCTTGATCAAGAAGTTGAGGAAGAGTGCGAAGGAGTGTCTGGCCGCGGGGTATTGCCCTGCGCCTTGACCATAATTCTCCGGACTTACGTAATCTGTAGGAG
>NZ_JACONW010000012.1 GCF_014357575.1 Pseudomonas folii
TCCCACGTCAGTTGCGGGTGAGCAAAGAATCTTCCAAGGGGTATGCGCCATTTAGCGGGAGCACTGATTATCTCGCACTCACGCCATCAACCGGCTGATCGGCACGATCTGTCCGCCTGCCGACTCGATCTCATTGCGCACGGTACGCGCCAGTTCGACTGCGCCGGGGGTATCGCCGTGGAGCAATATCGAGCATGCGCTGACCTCGATCACCTTGCCGCTGATGCTGGTCACGGTGCCGTCTTCGAGCAATTGGCGAACCCGCTGCAGCACAGCGACGGGGTCTTTGATCACCGAGTTGGCGATCTTGCGCGGTACCAACAGGCAATCGTCGTCATAAGCGCGGTCGGCCAGAAAGGTTGTGGCGACCCGCAAATTGCACCGACTGGCAGCCGTTTCAATGGCGCGGCTGCTGGACGAGCTGACGATGATCTCGGGATCGAACGCCGCCACCGTACGAATCAACTGCGCCGCCAGGTCAGCATCGGCAGCGACCATGTTGCCCAGCGCGCCATGAAAGCTCATGTGCGTCATGTGATGCCCGGCAACCCGGGCGATGGCGGCCAGGGAGCCCAGTTGATACGTCACGTAGGTGCACAGCTCTTTGATCTCGATATTCATCTGCCGACGGCCAAAACCCACCAGGTCGGGGAAGCCGACGTGGGCCCCCAGATCGATGCCTTTGGCTTTGGCCATCAGTGCAGTGTTATTCATGATCAACGGGTCACCGGCATGGAAGCCACAGGCGACGTTGGCCGAGGAAATGATCTCCATCAGTGCTTCGTCTTCGCCCATGCGCCAGGCACCGAAGCCTTCGCCCATGTCGGCATTCAAATCAATCTTCATGGTTACACCGCTTCGGCGTCATAGGGTGAAAGGTTGATCAACGGCTGGCCATAGCTGACTGTTGTGTCATTGGCTACCAGAACGCTGGAAACCTGACCGCTATGAGGGCTGTGCACGGGGAGAAGCAGGTTGCCCACGGCCAGAAACGCGACCCGTTGACCTGCCTGAATGTCCCCGCCCTCTGGCGCGAGCACGATGCCGTCGTCAGGATGCGCGCTCAGCAAGCGGCCCACACCGGTTGCCTTGATCTGGAGTGCGTTCAGCTCAGGTCCGACCTCGAATTCCTCTGCAATTGCCGCTGGCTGGCTCACGACACCACGCTTCAAACTCAGCTTGAACCCTGGTTTGTCGATTTCTGCGCCGGACAAACCGGCGGCTGTCAGGTCAGCTACCAATTGGCGAATCTGTTCAATGTTCATGCTTCGCTCCTCAGCGCCGGGCCAGATTCTGCAGGGCCACAAGGCGTCGCACTTCGGCCAGATAAGCCTGATTTTGCTCAAGAGCATCCAGCGCCTGGTCATAACTGCATTCGATGAAACGAATCCGGCTGCCAATGGCGGCCTGACCCAGACGCCACAGATCATCCTCGATCACAGTGCCGAATTTCGGGTAACCGCCGCTGGGCTGGGCATCGCGCATCTGAATGATCGGCTGGCCACCGTGAGGCACCTGAATCACACCGGGCACGATGCCGTGGGAGCGGACTTCCATGGCCTGCTCGGGCAGGATTGGCGTGCCTTCCAGACGGAAACCGTAACGGTTGCTCTGTGAGGTGATCTTCCAGTCATCGCTCCAGAACGAGGCCCGGGAATCAGCCTTGAACGCCTGATATTCCGCAGCAGGCAGCACACGCATGGCGACAACGCCGTCTATGCTGAGTGGCAGCGCATGAGTCGGGCTCAGCACGCCAAAGTCCACAGAACGGGGGAGCAGTCCCGGCGCAGCGGCAGCCAGTTGATCACCTTGCTGCAGGGCCCGGCCCTGAAAGCCGCCGAATTCGCCCCGCAGTTGAGTGCTGCGCGAACCCAGCACCATCGGAACGTCTATGCCACCCGCCAGGCACAAGTAAGCACGGCAGCCAGCAACTGGTTGATTAATTGTCAGCGTCTGGCCTTTCCAGCCCTGCATCACCCAGTTAGGGGGAAAGCCAACACCATCCAGACTTGAAGGACAGGCGGCCCCCGTCACGGCAAAGGCGCAGTCTTCAAGCAGGCGCACTTCGAAGGGGAATACCGGAATCTCGATGGCGGCTGCGTTTTCGGCATTGCCCAGCAAAATATTGCCGGTCGCCACCGCCAGAGTGTCCATGGCACCTGAGGTGCCCACGCCGTAGCCCAGACTGCCAATGCGGCCCAGGTCCTGAACGGTGGCCAGTGCGGTGGCGGATAAAATCTCGATCATCGAATGATCCTCTCGATGCGGAAGCGCAACAGATCGCCCGGCTGCAATAGCGCCGGCGGGGATTGAGCGGGGTCGAAAAACACCATTTCGGTGCGGCCAATGGTGTTCCAGCCGCTCGGGCCTGCGGAGGCAGAAACGCCGGTCTGCACGCCACCGATGGACACCGCGCCTGCGCCAATACTCAGCACCGGCACTTTGCGCCGTGGCGTGGCAATGCGCGGATCCATGCCGCCCAGATAGCAGTAACCGGGGTGGCTCCCCAAGGCATACACCGGGTACAGCGGTTCACTGTGCAGGTGCGCGATGGTTTCAATATCCAGCCCGGTGTGTTCGATCACGTCAGCCATGTGCGGACCGAACTCGCCGCCATACACCACTGGCAATTCAATGATTCGACCCTCAAGCGGCAGCGGCTCGCTGGCTTCCCAAGCTTGCAGCAGGCGTTCGGTCAAGGCGCTCAAGTGGCGCGGCGGGACGTTGAAAGTCAGCATCAGGTTGTTCATGCCCGGCACCGATTCACGGATTTCCGGCCATTGTTCCGTCACCCGGGCCATGGCCCAGATGCGTTGTTGCGGAGCGAGATCAAGGCTGCCCGGCGCTTCGAAGAGCAGGGCGGTGGTGCCCAACAAGCTGATGGTCGGACGCGTGTCCGGGAGAGCGATGCTCATTGCGGGCTCCGTTGCTTTAACCAGTGCTCAAGATGATGAATGTCGACGCCACCGGCGCAGAACGCCGGGTCGTCGAGGATTTCCCGGTGCAAAGGAATATTGGTGGAGATGCCTTCGACGTATAGCTCGCTGAGCGCCAGACGCATGCGCGCCAGGGCTTCTTCCCGGGTTGCGCCGTGGCTGATGACCTTGGCGACCATCGAGTCGTAATAGGGCGGCACGCGATAGCCCGTGGTGACATGGGAGTCGACTCGCACACCAAAACCACCGGGCACTTCCCAACGTGTAATCTGCCCCGGTGTTGGCATGAAACTGAGCGGGTCTTCGGCGTTGATCCGGCATTCCAGCGAGTGGCCATTAGTGACGATATCCTCCTGGCGCAATTCCAGAAGTTCTCCGCGGGCCATGCGTACTTGCTGCTGAACGATGTCGATGCCGGTGGTCATCTCGGTGACCGGGTGCTCGACCTGCAAGCGGGTATTCATTTCGATGAAGAAGAACTGGCCGTCTTCGTAGAGAAATTCAAAGGTGCCCACGCCGCGATACCCGATCTGCTGACAGGCCTTCACACAGCGTTCGCCTACATGTGCGATCAGCTGTGGATCGATGCCGGGAGCCGGGGCTTCTTCGAGCACCTTCTGATGGCGACGCTGCAACGAGCAGTCGCGGCTACCCAGCCACACCGCATTGCCATAGGCATCGCACAGCACCTGGATTTCCACATGGCGCGGGTGGCCGAGAAACTTTTCGATATACAGCTCGGGATTACCGAAGGCCAGACGGGCTTCTTCCCGGGTCAAAGCGATGGCATCGAGCAGATCTGCCTCCTGCTGGACCACACGCATTCCACGACCACCGCCGCCGCCAGCGGCTTTGACGATTACCGGGTAACCGATTTCACGCGCCACCGCGAGGATCGCTTGCGGGTCGCTGGACATGCTTGAGTCCGGCCCCGGAACACAGGGTACACCGGCTTCGCGCATCGCCCGCTTGGCGGCGACCTTGTCACCCATGGTGCGGATGCACTCTGCGCTGGGGCCGATAAATGTCAGACCCGCTGCTTCGATGCGTTCGGCAAAGTCAGCGTTTTCTGACAGGAAACCGTAGCCGGGATGTATCGCCTGAGCGCCGCTGACCTGCGCGGCAAACAGCAGGGCGGCCTGATTCAGGTAACTGTGGGTCGGCGCTGCGGGGCCAATGCACAAGGCTTCGTCAGCCTGAGTGACGTATTGCGCGTGGCGGTCAGCCTCGGAGTATACGACTACGGTTTTCAGCCCCAGGCCCCGACAGGCGCGCTGGATACGCAGGGCAATTTCGCCACGGTTGGCGATCAGCACTTTATTGAACATTGTGAGCACCTAAAAAATACGGGGGGATCAAACCAGGCGAAACAATGGCTGGCCGGATTCAACCTCCGTGCCGCCGCTGGCCAGGATCGCTTCGACAATGCCAGCGTGAGGCGCTTTGAGCGGGTGGAACATCTTCATCGCTTCAAGAATCGCCAGGGTTTGCCCTGCTTCGACGGTGTCGCCGACTTTCACGAAAGGCGCTTCACCGGCTGCCGGGGTCAGGTGCAGCACGCCGTACAGGCTGGCTTTTACCTCACCACCGGTTTTGTTTTTCTCCGAAGCAGGGCGGGTGACCTGGACGGCTGCTTTTGGCGCTGCCTTGGTGGGCGCTGTGTTTGCAGGTGTGCCCTGCACGGTGTTGCAACCGGTGGCATCCTTGAACAGGCGCAGCATGCTATCGCCTTCCGTGAGGCTCAGTTCGATCAGGTCGGACTCGGCCAGCAACTCGATCAGTGCCTTGATGCGTTCTTGATCCATACCCTTGCCTTTACCTTTGCAGCTTGCCGTATTGAATGAAGTTCAATCTAACGAGGGCTGCGCAGGACCGCCAAGACGGTTTGGCTGTGGGGTGATAAGAGGCGCTTATGACGCTGAAACGGTTTGGGTACGCATCTCTGCGACCAGCTCCAGCAGGATCGCCTTGACCGCCTGCGCCGGCACTGACAAAGGCAAATGGCCCGAGAGACACAACGCCAGCGGTGCCTGAATATCCGGCTCGACGATGCGCAACATGCGCGCCCCGGTGGCGGCGACCAGCACCTTGGCGGCTGATTCGGGAAGGATGGTCGAACCAAAGCGTTCAGCCACCGCCGAGGTCAGGGTCGCCGACGACTCCACTTCGGCGACGACGTTTGCGCTCTGGCCAATGCTGACAAAGGCTTCGTCTACCAGCTTGCGCATGATGTTGTAAGGGCGGGGGAGGAGCATTTCCATGGGGGCCAGCTCGGTCAGGCCAATTTCATCACGTCCGTCCAGGTGCTCTTCAGCACTGACCAGGTAAAGATTCTCCCGCAGCAATGGCACGAAACTCAGGCCATGCACTTCGCGACCGCCATACAGGACGGCCATGTCCATGCGGCCATTCATGATCAGCTCGCTGAGGGTGGTGCCGAAGTTTTCGTTGAGGTACAGCAGAATCCCCGGATAACGCTCGCGCACCCGACGCAGCAACGGCAGCGATAAAGTGGACGCTGCGGTGCCCGGCGCGAGGCCTACCGACACCTGGCCGGACAGCGCGTGACCGGTGTCGTTGACGTCGCTGATTGCCTGTTCACACTGGCGCAGGATGTGTTGCGCATGGCCGTACAAGACCTTGCCCGCTTCCGTCGGCGTCACACCGCGTTTGGTGCGGATCAGCAGTTGCTGATGCAGTTCAGCCTCAAGCGTGGCGAGCTGTTGGCTGAGTGCCGGTTGGGCGATATGCAGGACGTCGGCGGCTTGGGTCAGGCTGCCGATGTCGACGATCTTTACGAAGTACTTCAGGCGACGGAGGTTCAAAAGGAGGGCTCATGGTGGGCTGACATCTGTTGGGTGTTAGCAAAAGCCAGGCCATCGAATGCGACGGGCCTCGAAGGCATAGGTATCTGCATAACTTCTTTATTTGTGTACATATCCGTTGTTGGGGTAGCGGCTGGTATTGGTTGCGCCCTTACGGCGCCTCACTTTTGAAAGCGCAAAAGTAAGCAAAACGCTCTTGCCCGACCACTGGGTGCCTCGCTGTCGCTCGGCATGCCCGTAATCCGACATTACTGCGTGGGGCCGCCGCCACCGGCCATCCATGGCCTGAGGCGGCTAAACCGGCATCCCTGCCGGTTTACCCCACGCAGCAATATCGAATTCCGGCCGGCGTGGTTTAACGGGGCGCCTAAAATCAAAAGCAGATCAAAAGCAAAGCGAATACAGCGGTTTCACCGCGGAGCGGTAGGAGCGAACTTGTTCGCGAGACGTCAGCAAAGCCAACAAAGGTCTCGTCTGACACACCGCTTCGCAGCCTTCGGCAGCTCCTACAGAAAGCCGGTATGTTCACGCAATCAGGACGGCTGTCAGGCCGCCGCGCTGTTGATTTTGATCTGAGGCGCCCCGTTAAACCACGCAAGCCGAACGCAGATTCTGAAGCGTGGGGCGCTCTTGAGTTGAAGAGTGGCAGGACGCCGGGTTAGCCGCACCGGGCCATGGATGGCCCGTTGCGGCGGCCCACGGTTCAGGATCTGCGGGCGGGTACACCGAGCGACAGCGAGGTGCCAAGTGGTGGGGCAAGAGCCTTTTGGTTACTTTTGGCTGGGCCGGCTTCCGGCTCCTTTCAAAAGTAACGCGCTGTAAAAGCGCAACCAATATCAGCCCTGACCGCGATAACGGATATGTACACAAGAGTAGCAACACGAAAGATATGAAGAAACCCACCCACACCCCCATGACATTTTGAAGTTTTTTAGTGAATCCCTGCACGATGACAGCCCTCAACAGTGTCATGCCATGCGCTAAAAGGGTATAAAACTTAGTGACCTATGAGTCATAACGCGCATCTTCACTGTATCGTGCTCGCGGGCGATGATGGCGTCAGGCTGATTTCACGGTAATCCGGGACCGGTCAAACTCCTTCGCAGCTCTTTTTTCATGGGTCAAAAGCCGTCTGTTTTCGATGTCGAGTCATCGGGCAAACGGTGATATTCAGCTATTTATATTGGGAAGCCATGATGATTGGCATAAAAAGCATAGCGAGTTACGTACCTCTGGCTGGCGTCGACAACTACGCCCAGGGTGCGAAATTCGGCAAGGATGACGAATTCATCCTTGGCAAGATCGGCTCCGCTTTTCTACCGCGCAAGGACGATGCACAGGAAACCTCCGATCTGTGCGTCGAGGCGGTCAACGCCCTGTTCGCCAATAATCCGGACCTCAAGCGCGAGTCCATCGATGCGCTGATCGTTGTCACGCAGAACGGTGACGAGGAAGGCTTGCCACACACTGCCGCTATCGTTCAGGACAAACTGGGCCTGCCAACGAATGTG
This sequence comes from Pseudomonas folii, assembly GCF_014357575.1. Taxonomy (GTDB): domain Bacteria; phylum Pseudomonadota; class Gammaproteobacteria; order Pseudomonadales; family Pseudomonadaceae; genus Aquipseudomonas; species Aquipseudomonas folii. Next base: position 7,273 of record NZ_JACONW010000012.1, read on the forward strand.
GCCGCGTTCGACATCTCCCTTGGCTGCTCCGGCTATGTTTACGGCATTTATGCACTCAAAGGTTTCATGGAAGCAGCAGGCCTGAAAAACGGTCTGCTGATCACCGCCGATCCGTATTCGAAGATCGTCGACCCGGAAGATCGTAATACCACCATGCTGTTTGGCGATGCCGCCACTGCAACCTGGATGGGGGAGGGCGCGCCCTGGCAGCTGGGCAAGGCCAAATTCGGTACGGATGGCTCAGGCGCCGCTCACTTGAAAGTCAGCAATGGCGTGTTTTTCATGAATGGCCGCCAGGTTTTCAACTTCGCACTGCTCAAGGTGCCAGCACACCTGCATGAGTTGTTGCAGGAGTCCGGGCTGGATCAGAGCGACATCGATGCGTTCTGCATTCACCAGGGCAGTGCGGCGATTGTCGATGCCGTAGCGCGACGCTTTGAAGGCGAGCCGGAAAAATTCATCAAAGACATGCTGGAAACGGGCAACACCATTTCCTCAAGTATTCCATTGCTGCTTGAGAAACATGTACTGGACGCCAGCTGGAAACGCGTTGCGCTGAGCGGTTTTGGCGTTGGCTTGTCCTGGGGCTCGGCGATCATTTATCGGCCTTGATCGAATATTGCAGTAAAAAATAGCGTTCAAGACGGTTACTCTTGAGCGCTATTTTTTTGTCCGGAGTTTGGGTGAGGTCTTATGACTGACAGCTTCCAGTTAAATGCCGCGGTGCTTCAGGATCGCTGGCCGCAGGTGTTTGCCAGGTTGCTGGATGAAGATCACGAGGCGCTTCAGGTCGAACTGGTTAATGGGCTCGAGGCGACTCTGAGTGTTGCGGGCATACAACTGACCAGTCGCCACGACCGAAACGCCGAGGCGCGGTTGCAGGCCGCCAGCCTTCCGGCTGGCGCATCACTGCTGCATTTATATGGCACCGGGCTTGGCGACCTGCAGCAGGTATTGCTGGAGCGCCCCGACTTGCAGTGCCTGCAGGTGCATATCCTCAACTGTGCGTTGTTCTCGCTGGTGCTCAGGCTAGCGGATCAGACGTCCTGGCTCAGCGATCCAAGGGTCGAGCTGGGGTATGCCGCTGATGACCACGAGATTCAGTTGCCGTTCTTCGCGTTGCCTGCCGAGCTTGAGTTGGCGGACGAGGTCAATGCGCGGATTCGGGATCGACTGGTGAGCGAAGTCCATCTGCATTTCAATAATCTTGAGTTCGATCCGCAAGCGCCGCACATCGTTGAGCGTTTGCTGGCGAACCTAGAGCTGGTCAGGTCCGATCGGGACGTGACCGAGCTGTTCGGCCAGCACGTTGGCCGGGAAATGTACGTGATAGGTACCGGGCCCAGCCTTGAGCAGCACTTTGAAAGGCTGCTGAGCATTCGTGCGGGCGAGCAACGTCCACTGTTTATCTGTGTCGACACCGCCTACAAACCGCTGCTTGCCCACGGCATAAGGCCGGACTTTGTGGTGAGCATTGATCAGAAGATCACGACTGCACACCTGCCACCGGCTGACTCGGCAGAAATCGTGCTGGTCTATAAGCCGTTGAGTGACCCTCTGGTGATCCAGGCCTGGGAAGGGCCGCGCTACGCCAGTTATTCGGCAGGCTCGATCCATGATGAGTTGCGCAAGCACGTTAGCCGTGGCGAGTTGTTCGGCGGCGGCAGCGTGATTCATCCCGCGGTGGATCTGGCGGTGCAGATGGGGGCGTCACGGGTGACGCTGTTTGGTACCGATTTCGCTTACCCGATGAACAAGACCCATGCCGGGTGGGCTGATGGAACACTCGGTCCTTCTATAGATCATGCGCGGCAATGGGTGCTTGACGGGTATGGTCAGCGAGTCAGGACCCAGCTCAATTTTCGCCGCTATCTCGGCGAGCTGGAGCGCTATATCCACCAGCACCCTAACGTGCAGTTCTTCAATAGCAGCCGGGCAGGGGCGTTGATCGCCGGCACAGCGTTCAATGAGGAGTTCGTGCAATGACGACGCTCGAGCAATGTATCGCGCACTGCACGGCATGCGCCGGTCTGTTTCGTCTGGGGCGTAGCGTCGAGGCGGGGCTGGATATGATCGATGTCTTCGAAAGTGCTGGCGGCCATCTCGGTGAGCGCTCGCCAGATGTCCAGCAACAATGGGTGCAGTTGCTGACGACCATGCTGGCGTGTCAACAGGCTCAGGATTGGCTTGGACTGGCCGACTATATGGAGTACGAACTAGCAGAATTGCTTAGAGGCTAAAGGCCAGATTAAGGCGGTTTTTTGACGGCACTCTGGTTTTATCTAAAGTTGCAAGACCTCTTGGTTAATGTGTTTTTTCGTTAAGTCGTTGTTTTTGAAGAAAATTGCTCAAGTGCTGGAATTTTTTTTCAAATACACCTAAAGCAAACAGGGTAGACGACGATAACTATTACGAAGGTTCTCTGTGCCAACCCGGCTGTCGCCAGGGCCGGAAGCCGCAGCACCCAACCAATGAGGATTTCATCATGGCTTTAAGCGTAAACACTAACGTTGCTTCCCTTGCTGTTCAGAAGAACCTGGGTCGCGCCTCCGACGCTCTGTCCACTTCCATGACTCGCTTGTCTTCTGGCCTGAAAATCAACAGCGCCAAAGACGACGCAGCCGGCCTGCAGATCGCAACCCGTATCACCAGCCAGGTTCGTGGCCAGACCGTAGCAATCAAGAACGCCAACGACGGCATCTCGATGGCTCAGACCGCTGAAGGCGCTCTGCAAGAATCCACCAACCTTCTGCAGCGTATGCGTGAACTGGCAATCCAGGCACGTAACGGTACCAACGGTACTTCCGAGCAGAAAGCGACCAACGCCGAATTCGCTCAGCTGTCTGACGAACTGACTCGTATCGCAAGCAGCACCAACCTGAACGGCAAAAACCTGCTCGACGGCAGTGCTGGCACCATGACTCTGCAAGTCGGTTCCAACACTGGCGACGCTAACCACATCGACCTGGTTCTGAGCACAGGCTTCGGCGCAGTGGCTCTGTCCGTAGACAGCGGCACTCTGGCTCTGACTGGTGCTTCGGCTTCTGACGCTGCCAACGCTATCGACTCCTCGATCTGCGCAATCGATGCCGCTCTGTCGGTCATCAACGAAACCCGTTCGAACCTCGGTGCTTCGCAAAACCGTCTGACCAGCACCATCTCCAACCTGCAGAACGTAAACGAAAACGCCACCGCTGCACTGGGTCGCGTTCAGGATACCGACTTCGCAGAAGAGACTGCTAACCTGACCAAGCAACAAACTCTGCAACAAGCTTCGCAAGCTGTTCTGGCTCAGGCCAACCAGCTGCCATCCGCTGTACTGAAACTGCTTCAGTAATATCGGTGTAAGACTTGGCGGGGGAGTATGCGGTTCGTACTCCTCCGCTTTTTTACTTTGAGGAGGTGATGGATATGGACATGAGCGTTAAATTGAGCTTGTCTTACCAGGCCGTTAAACCGACGCCTGTTGTTGCTGAAAAACCGGCTGAGGTTCCTCAGGCCGCGGTTGTGCCGACACCTGCCGTGGTTTCGGATTCTTCCGAAAGTAAAGAGGCGCTCAAGGTTTCGGAAACCGAAAGGTCTCAGAGGCTTGAGTCGGCAGTACAGGAAATCGAAAAGTTTGTGCAGTCGGTAAAACGCAATCTCGAGTTTTCGATCGACGAATCGTCGGGCGAAATTATCGTAAAAGTGATAGCGGGTGACACCGGGGAAGTCGTGCGACAGTTGCCGTCAGCGGAGGCACTGAAAATCGCCGACAGCCTGCATAACGCACACAGCTTATTGTTCGACGCCAGAGTTTGATGCTGGTGTGAGCGATGTGATGGGTTCTTTTGCTTTGTTGCAAAGGCAAAAGACCGCTGAAATCTGAAGGAGAAATTCATGGCAGGTACAATTACATCTTCAGGCTTGGGGTCGGGTCTGGCCATTGGTGACCTTGTTACTTCATTGGTCAACTCCGACAAGGCCGCCAAAACAAACCAGATAGCCAAGCAGACGACGCTGAACACTACCAAGTTGTCAGGGATCAGCACGCTGAACTCTGCGCTTGATGCCTTCCAGACTGCGCTGACTAATCTCGGAAAGACAGACACGCCTGCTTTCAACGGCTTTTCTGCAACGTCGTCGGCGCCTACCGTATTGACTGTAACTGCTAAAAACACTGCGGTTGCGGGTACTTACGCAGTCGAGGTCGTGAAACTGGCCACCAGTTCAAGCGTGGCTTCGGCATCCTTTGACACGGCGGCTGCCAGTGCTATTCCGAGTGGTTCCCTGACCATCACTCAAAATAGCGTTGATACGCAGTTCAACATTCCAGAAGGCTCGACGCTGCAATCGGTTCGAGACCTGATTAACGCCAAAACCTCCACCAGTGGGGTCAGTGCCAACATCATCACTGACGCTACAGGCTCGCGCCTGGTGTTCGGTTCGACCAAAACCGGTGCCGGTTCGGACATCACCACGAGCAGCAGCATTAGTGGCCTGACCATCGGTTCGGGTGCGCTGGATGCTTCCGATGCAACCAGTGCTGGTCGAATCGGCGAGGCGCCAATCGATGGCGAGATCAAGGTTGGTGGTCTGTCGATCAAAAGCTCCACCAACACTTACGACACCGCTGTCTCGGGCTTGAGCTTCACGGCGGTTGCTGAAACCAAGACGCCGACAGTAGTAACTGTGGGTGCCAACTCCGACGGTTTGAAGACCTCTTTACAGGCCTTCGTTGATGCATATAACACCGTGGTCAGTACCATCAACTCGCTGACCAAGGCCACGACTGACTCCAATGGTGATTTGACTGGCGTTGCGGCGCTGGGCGGTGATTCACTGGCGCGTGATTTGTTGGCTACCATGCGTTCGGTGCTGAACGACACGTCTTCGGGTGGCAAGCTGTCGACCCTTTCGCAGTTGGGTATTCAAACCGATCAAGTGGGCGGCAAGCTGGCGTTTGATACTGGCAAGTACACTGCGGCCATGGCCAAGGGGCTTGGCGGCGATGTGCAGCAGCTGTTCGCGGGTACCAAGGAGGATGGCAGCGACGGCTTGTTGAAGCGTATGAGCAAGGCGCTGGACCCGTACACTTCGACGGGCGGCGTCATGGACGTCCGTACCACTCAGTTGAACAAGACCAAGGCTGACCTGCTCGCTCAGAAGGCCGCGCTGGATCTACGGGTTGAGACCCTGACCGCGACGTTGACTGCCAAATATAACGCCATGGACCTGGCTGTTGGGCAAATGAAATCAACGTTGTCCAGCATCACCTCGTTCTTCGATGCGCTGAACGCCCGGACCTCCGCTTCCTGAGGCTTGTTGGTTCACAAAGGCCCGGCTGCGTCCATACGCATGCCGGGTTTTTGGCTTCTGGCCTAAAGTTTGTCGCCGATACGTCGATAAGCTGTTCATACGAAGTTTTAAATCTTTGACGAGGTACATCATGAACCCGATGTTAGCCCTTCGGCAGTATCAGAAAGTGAACTCCCATGCACAGGCTTCGGAGGCTACCCCTCACCGTCTGGTGCAAATGCTGATGGAGGCCGGGCTGGATCGTATTGCTCAGGCCAAGGGCGCTATCGGACGCAAGGACATTGCCTCCAAAGGTGTGTTGATCGGCAAGGCCATCGAGATCGTCGGCGGTTTGCGTGAAGGCCTGGATATGGAAAATTCTGCCGATACGCTGACTCGCGTTGATAACCTGTACGTCTATATGATGAAACGCCTCGCTGAAGCTAATATAAAAAGCGACCCGAAAATTCTCGATGAAGTTGGCGGTTTGCTGGGCACAGTCAAAGAAGGCTGGGACGCAATCGCGGGCCACTAAGATCAAATAACAGGCTTGTACTGAGGATATAGACATGAGTGCTGCACTCAAGCGTATCGAAGAAACTCGCGAAGCGCTGGTTGGCGCGTTGGCCGAGCGTGACTGGGAAACGATCGTCAAGCTGGATCTGGCCTGTCGTGCCTGTGTCGAAGACGTTATCCGCGAAGATGCGCCTGATGGCCCTGAGTTGCGCAGCAATCTTGAAGAGTTATTGACGGTCTATCGTCAGCTGATCGACACTGCTACCGGTGAGCGTCAGGCTATCGTCGATGAAATGACGCAAATCAACCAAGCCAAAAATGCAGCAAAGGTTTACCATCTATTTGATTCGTGACCGGTTGGTCAAAAAAAGCTTTACGCCATAAATTTGACTGTTTACGGTATTTTGACTTAACTAGCGATGTTTACTATTTTCTGGTTCTCGGTATAAGCACTGGCCGGGATACCAAGCTGCCCCATGTATGGGCATTGAGTTGACTAGGGAAGTTGCTATTGCATGTGGCGTGAAATCAAGATTCTCCTGATCGATGACGACAGCCAGCGCCGCCGTGATTTGGCGGTAATTCTGAATTTTCTTGGCGAAGAAAATCTTTCCTGCTCAAGCCAGGACTGGCAGCAGGTTGTCGGCTCTCTGACGTCCACTCGCGAAGTGCTTTGCGTGCTTGTCGGCAGTGTCAATGCCCCGGGCAGTCTTCAAGGACTGCTTAAGACAGTCGCAGCATGGGATGAGTTCCTTCCTGTTTTGCTTTTGGGAGAAAATTCTTCTCCTGTCGAACTTCCTGAAGATTTGCGCCGCCGCGTGCTCTCGAGTCTCGAGATGCCGCCGAGCTACAGCAAGTTGCTTGATTCGCTGCACAGGGCCCAGGTTTACCGCGAGATGTACGATCAGGCGCGTGAGCGCGGTCGTCATCGCGAACCCAATCTGTTCCGTAGCCTGGTAGGCACCAGTCGCGCGATCCAGCACGTACGCCAGATGATGCAGCAGGTTGCCGATACTGACGCCACCGTGCTGATCCTCGGCGAATCCGGTACGGGCAAGGAAGTGGTTGCCCGCAACCTGCATTACCATTCCAAGCGTCGTGACGCGCCGTTCGTGCCGGTCAACTGCGGGGCGATCCCTGCAGAGTTGCTGGAAAGCGAACTGTTCGGCCACGAGAAGGGTGCCTTTACCGGCGCCATTACCAGTCGTGCCGGGCGCTTCGAGCTGGCCAACGGCGGTACGCTGTTCCTTGATGAAATCGGCGACATGCCGTTGCCCATGCAAGTCAAATTGCTGCGGGTTCTTCAGGAGCGCACGTTTGAGCGGGTTGGCAGCAACAAGACGCAAAGCGTCGACGTTCGCATCATTGCCGCCACGCACAAAAACCTCGAAACCATGATCGAGATCGGCAGCTTCCGCGAAGACCTTTACTACCGTCTGAACGTGTTCCCGATCGAGATGGCACCGCTGCGTGAGCGGGTTGAAGATATTCCGCTATTGATGAACGAACTGATCTCGCGCATGGAGCACGAGAAGCGTGGCTCGATTCGTTTCAACTCGGCAGCGATCATGTCGCTGTGTCGCCATGGCTGGCCGGGCAACGTGCGGGAGCTTGCCAACCTGGTTGAGCGCATGGCAATCATGCACCCGTACGGCGTGATTGGTGTAGCGGAGCTGCCGAAGAAATTCCGTTACGTTGATGACGAAGACGAGCAGATGGTTGAAGGTATCCGCAGCGATCTCGAAGAGCGCGTTGCGATCAATGGCCATACGCCAAACTTCGCCAACAGCGCGGTTCTGCCTCCGGAAGGTCTGGATCTGAAGGATTACCTGGGTGGTCTTGAGCAGGGCCTGATTCAGCAGGCGCTGGACGATGCCAACGGCATTGTGGCTCGCGCCGCCGAGCGTCTGCGGATCCGTCGTACAACCCTCGTCGAGAAGATGCGCAAGTACGGCATGACGCGTCGCGACGGCGATGAACAGGCAGATGATTGACGCGTGCTGCGTTGAAATAAAGCCAAGCCCCTGAATTATCAGGGGCTTTTTTTTCGGCACGAGGATTGCTAAGTCTCTTGGAACATACCGTTTTTACTGACGGTTCGCCACGCGAGAGATTACCTATGTCCCAGGCCGTTCAGCTGCTGTCGTCTGATCCTGCACTCCAAGTGCCGCTGTCCCTCGAACTGGAAAGTCGTCAGGGGCTTGAACAGGCGTTCCAGCTGTTTAACCAGATGTCGTCGCAGCTGACGGACTCCTACAGCTTGCTGGAAGCGCGGGTGACCGAACTCAAAGGCGAGCTGGCGGTGGTCAGTGCCCAGCGTATGCAGGAGCTGGCAGAAAAGGAGCGGCTTGCATTCCGGCTGCAGAACCTTCTGGATCTTTTGCCTGGCGGCGTGATCGTGATCGACGCCATGGGGGTCGTGCGCGAAGCGAATCCGGCCGCGGTGGACCTGCTTGGGCAACCTCTGGTGGGTGAGCTCTGGCGGCACGTTATCAGCCGTTGCTTTGCGCCACGCGAAGACGATGGTCATGAAATCTCTCTCAAGGATGGACGTCGTCTGTCGATTTCCACGCGTTCACTGGATGCCGAGCCTGGTCAGTTGGTCTTGCTTAACGACCTGACTGAAACCCGCCGCCTGCAAGGGCAACTGGCGCGCCATGAGCGTCTGTCCTCTTTGGGTCGCATGGTTGCCTCGCTGGCTCACCAGATTCGTACGCCGCTCTCTGCTGCGCTGATCTATGCCAGTCATTTGACAGAGCAGCAGTTGCCGGTGGAAACCCAGCAGCGTTTCGCCGGGCGGCTCAAGGAGCGCTTGCATGAACTGGAACATCAGGTTCGCGACATGCTGGTCTTTGCCCGTGGCGAGCTGCCGTTGACCGATCGCATTACGCCCCACGAGCTGTTCACGGCACTGCAGGCTGCGGCGCACACCCAGACCGACGATCTTTCCGTGCGGTGGCAGTGTGACGATGTCGCCGGGCAACTGCTGTGTAATCGCGACACGCTGGTCGGTGCTTTGCTCAATTTGGTCGAGAATGCCGTGCAGGCCAGTGCCGGACGCACGCGCCTGAAAATCCACGCTTATGCCCGTGCTGATGTTTTGCGGATTTGTGTGAGCGATAACGGCAGTGGCATCGATGCCGCCGCACTGGCTCGAATCGGTGAGCCGTTCTTTACCACCAAGACCACGGGGACGGGGCTGGGGCTGGCGGTGGTGACAGCGGTGACCCGTGCTCATCAAGGCGGCGTGCAGTACCGATCCCGGATAGGGCGTGGCACCTGTGCGATTGTCACGCTGCCACTGGTTCCGGTGTCCGCTGCAAAGGAAATCTGCTGATGGCGATCAAGGTACTGCTGGTCGAGGACGACCGTTCATTGCGGGAAGCGCTGGGCGATACCCTCGATTTGGCGGGGCATGATTATCACGCCGTCGCCTGCGCGGAAGACGCGTTGCTGGCGGCGGCCGATGAGTCATTCGGGCTGGTGATCAGCGACGTCAACATGCCGGGCATGGACGGGCACCAGTTGCTCGGCTTGCTGCGCGAGCGCCACCCGCAATTGCCGGTGCTGTTGATGACGGCCCATGGCGCAGTGGAGCGCGCAGTGGATGCCATGCGTCATGGTGCGGCTGATTATCTGGTCAAGCCGTTCGAACCCAAGGCGTTGCTGGGGCTGGTAGAGCGACATGCCCTGGGGCGTCTGGGGCCGGCAGGCAACGATGGGCCTATCGCCGTCGAACCTGCCAGCGCGCAGTTGCTCAATCTGGCCAGCCGTGTGGCGAAAAGCGATTCCACAGTATTGATTTCCGGAGAATCCGGGACCGGTAAGGAAGTGCTGGCGCGCTTTATCCATCAGCATTCGCCCCGCGCGGACAAGCCGTTCATTGCCATCAACTGCGCTGCCATTCCCGACAACATGCTCGAAGCCACGCTGTTTGGTCACGAGAAGGGCTCTTTTACCGGCGCTATCGCGGCTCAGGCGGGCAAGTTCGAGCAGGCCGATGGCGGCACTATATTGCTGGATGAAATCTCCGAAATGCCTTTGGGTTTGCAGGCCAAGCTGCTTCGGGTCCTTCAGGAGCGTGAAGTTGAGCGGGTCGGCGGCAAGAAGACCATCACTCTGGATATTCGCGTGGTCGCTACCACCAACCGCGACCTGGCGGGCGAAGTGGCGGCGGGGCGCTTCCGGGAAGACTTGTACTACCGGCTTTCGGTTTTTCCTCTGGCCTGGCAACCGTTGCGTCAAAGGACTGCCGATATTCTGCCGCTCGCCGAGCGTCTGCTGGTCAAGCATGCCAATAAAATGAAGCACGCCGCCGTCAGGCTGTCGGCGCAGGCGCAAGCCTGTCTGGTGAGCTATGCCTGGCCGGGGAATGTCCGGGAGCTTGATAACGCCGTGCAGCGGGCGTTGATTCTGCAGCAGGGCGGTGTGATTCAGGCTGAAGACTTCTGCTTGACCGGCCCTGTGTCTTACGCGCCAGCGCCGTCTTTAAGCGGGACTACTGGCGGTTCGTTGGCACCTGCCGTATCGGCACCGATGGACCTGGCGGGCAGCGATTCGGCTGGCGCGCTGGGGGATGACCTGCGGCGTCGTGAATTTCAGATGATCATCGATACGTTGCGCGCTGAGCGAGGTCGTCGCAAAGAAGCAGCGGAACGCCTCGGTATCAGCCCTCGTACGTTGCGCTACAAGCTGGCACAGATGCGCGACGCGGGGATGGACGTGGAAGGTTATCTGTTCGCGACCTGAGGTTTTCCGCAGATTGCCGATACGGTATTTAAGCCTGCGGTCATTTGTCGCAGATGGATGTGGATTCAAAAATTTCAATCCGTTCTGGATCGGCTAGAGGCCTATCCAGAGCAGGGTTTGGCACAACTCCCCGACAGATTTAATGCAGTTTGATGGCTATATGCTGCTATGCAGCTGGCACTCTTGTTGCTTTGACATTATTGACCGCTGACTCGGTGTCAAAAATTTGCGGCCCTTATGAGAGAAACGTCCATGAGCCAAGGTGTTGAATTTAATCGCTTGATGTTGGACATGCGCTCCATGCAGATGGATGCCATGGCTGCGCCCAAGGCTGCAGCTACGCCGCAAATCGGCTCCAGCAGCTTCGCCGACATGCTTGGCCAGGCCGTCAACAAGGTCAATGATGTTCAGCAGGCCTCCAGCCAGCTGTCCAGCGCCTTTGAGATCGGCAAGAGCGGCGTGGATCTCACTGACGTGATGATCTCCTCCCAGAAGGCCAGTGTGTCTTTTCAAGCCTTGACCCAGGTGCGAAACAAGCTGGTTCAGGCTTACCAAGACATCATGCAGATGCCGGTTTAAGGACGTATTGAGTCATGGCAGAAACACTCGCCGATAGCGTTCCGGCCAAGACAGGCGCTCCTGCAGGCAAACCGTTGTTCGGTCTGGCCTTCCTGGAAAACCTCTCCGAGATGACCATGTTGCGTCAGGTTGGCCTTATGGTCGGCCTGGCTGCCAGTGTGGCCATCGGCTTTGCCGTAGTGCTCTGGTCGCAGCAACCTGATTATCGTCCGTTGTACGGCAGCATGGCCGGCATGGACGCCAAGCAGGTCATGGATACCCTGACCACGGCCAATATTGCCTACACCGTAGAGCCTAATTCCGGCGCGCTGCTGGTGAAAGCCGATGACGTGCAACGTGCGCGCATTCAGCTTGCATCCGCAGGCATTGCCCAGACTGACGCCAACGTCGGTTTTGAAATTCTGGACAAGGATCAAGGACTGGGAACCAGCCAGTTCATGGAAGCGACGCGCTATCGTCGTGGCCTTGAAGGTGAGCTGGCGCGGACCATCTCCTCCCTGAATAACATCAAGGGTGCCCGTGTGCATCTGGCGATCCCGAAAAGCTCGGTGTTCGTCCGTGACGATCGCAAGCCAAGTGCATCGATTCTGGTTGAGCTGTACCCAGGCCGCAGCCTTGAGCCAAGCCAGGTCATGGCCATCGTTAATCTGGTGGCGACCAGCGTTCCCGAATTGACCAAGTCGCAGGTCACTGTCGTCGATCAGAAGGGCAATCTTCTCTCTGATCAGGCGGAGAACTCCGAACTGACCATGGCGGGCAAGCAGTTTGACTACGCCCGTCGCATGGAGGGCATGCTGACTCAACGCGTGCAGAATATCCTGCGTCCGGTGCTGGGCACTGATCGCTACAAGGCTGAAGTGTCGGCCGATGTCGACTTCAGCGCTGTCGAGTCAACGGCAGAAAGCTTCAACCCTGATCAACCTGCCTTGCGCAGCGAGCAGTCGGTCAATGAGCAGCGTTCCAGCAGTTCAGGGGCATCAGGCGTTCCGGGTGCATTGAGCAATCAACCGCCAGGTCCTGCAACCGCGCCGCAAACGCCGGGCGCCGGTGCAGCCGGTGCTGCTGCCGCCATTGCTCCGGGCCAGCCGTTGCTGGATGCCAACGGCCAACAAATCATGGACCCGGCCACCGGTCAGCCAGCGTTGGCGCCATACCCGGCTGACAAGCGCGTGCAGTCGACCAAGAACTTTGAGCTGGACCGCTCCATCAGTCACACCAAGCAACAGCAGGGCCGTTTGAATCGTCTGTCGGTTGCCGTAGTGGTCGACGACCAGCTCAAGATCAACCCGGCCAATGGTGAAGCAACGCGCACACCGTGGAGTGCAGAAGACTTGAACCGCTTCACCCGCCTGGTGCAGAACGCCGTCGGGTTTGATGCCAGCCGTGGTGACAGCGTCAGCGTCGTCAACGTGCCGTTCTCGGCTGAGCAGAGCGAAGTTATCCCGGATATTCCGTTCTACTCGCAGCAGTGGTTCTGGGACATCGTCAAACAGGCGATGGGCGTCATCTTCATTCTGGTGCTGGTGTTCGGCGTACTGCGTCCGGTGTTGAACAACATCACCACTGGCAAGAGCAAACAACTCGCCGGTTTTGATGATGGCATGGGCGGTATGGGTGGCATGGGCGGTGGGGGTTCTGACGAGCTGTCCAACGACCGCGTCAGCCTGGGTGGCCCGCAAAGTATTTTGCTGCCTAGCCCGACCGAGGGTTATGACGCACAGCTGAACGCAATCAAGAGTTTGGTGGCTGAAGATCCGGGTCGTGTGGCCCAGGTCGTGAAAGAGTGGATTAACACTGATGAATGATCGAGCCGTCGTAGCCAAACTGAGTAAAGTCGAGAAAGCTGCCGTACTGCTGCTTTCCCTGGGTGAAACCGATGCCGCGCAAGTCTTGCGCCACATGGGGCCCAAGGAAGTTCAGCGGGTCGGCGTGGCCATGGCGCAGATGCGTAACGTGCATCGCGAACAGGTCGAAGAGGTGATGACCGAGTTCGTCGAGATCGTCGGCGATCAGACCAGCCTTGGCGTCGGCTCTGACGGCTACATCCGTAAAATGCTCACCCAGGCACTGGGCGAAGACAAAGCCAACGGCCTTATCGACCGCATCCTGCTGGGTGGCAATACCAGCGGTCTGGACAGCCTGAAATGGATGGAGCCACGCGCTGTGGCTGACGTGATCCGTTTCGAGCACCCGCAGATTCAAGCCATTGTTGTGGCGTATCTGGATGCCGATCAGGCGGGTGAAGTGCTCGGGCATTTCGATCACAAGGTGCGGCTGGACATTATTCTGCGGGTGTCTTCACTCAACACCGTGCAGCCAGCTGCCCTTAAAGAACTGAACCAGATTCTCGAGAAACAGTTCTCGGGTAACGCCAACACGTCGCGTACGACCCTGGGTGGTATCAAGCGTGCTGCGGATATCATGAACTTCCTCGACAGCTCCATCGAAGGCGCGCTCATGGACTCGATCCGCGAAGTCGACGAAGATCTGTCGACGCAGATCGAAGACCTGATGTTTGTATTCAACAACCTGTCGGACGTGGACGACCGCGGCATCCAGGCGCTGTTGCGCGAGGTGTCTTCGGACGTTCTGGTCCTCGCCCTCAAAGGCTCCGACGAGGCGATCAAGGAAAAGATTTTCAAGAACATGTCCAAGCGTGCCGCCGAACTGCTGCGCGACGATCTGGAAGCGAAGGGCCCGGTCCGCGTCAGCGACGTGGAAACCGCACAGAAAGAAATCCTCACAATTGCTCGCCGTATGGCCGAGGCCGGGGAAATCGTTCTCGGCGGCAAAGGTGGCGAGGAAATGATCTAGTCTGTTGACGTTTTGTCGGAAAAGCTGACCGGGGATATAGTCCCCGGTGTCCACCGCCTTGCCTGGCGACATTCGTCTGGCAACGCGGCCTGCGCTGAAACAACACAGACTCTAAGGCACTATCAATGTCCAGCTCCAACAAAGAACCGGTCAGCGAGCTCATCCGCGCCAAGGACGTCGGCGGTTTTGACGTCTGGTCGCTGCCCAGTTTCGACCCCTACAAAGAGCCTGAACCCGAGCCTGAACCGGTCGTCGAAGAATCGGTCGACACCATCGAAGAAGTCCCTCTGGAGGAAGTCCAGCCGCTGACGCTCGAAGAGTTGGAAAGCATCCGTCAGGAGGCCTACAACGAAGGCTTTGCCACCGGCGAGAAGGAAGGCTTCCACAGCACCCAACTCAAGGTTCGTCAGGAAGCCGAGGTGGCCCTGAAGGGCAAGCTTGCCAGCCTCGACTTGCTCATGACCCAGCTGTTTGATCCGATCGCCAGCCAGGACAAGCAGATCGAGCAATCGGTCATTTATCTGGTGGAGCACATCGCTCGCAAGGTTATTCAGCGGGAGCTGACCACCGACTCCCGGCAGATTGGCATTGTCTTGCGCGATGCGCTGAAGCTGTTGCCAATGGGTGCCAATAATGTGCGGATCTTTATCAATCCACAGGACTTTGATCTGGTCAAAGCCTTGCGCGAGCGTCATGAAGAAAACTGGCGCATCGTTGAAGATGACACCTTACAGGCCGGTGGTTGCCGGATTGAAACCGAGCACAGCCGGATCGACGCCAGTATCGAGACACGCCTGACCCTGGCCATCGGCAAAATGTATGACCAGATGCACGAGCAGTCGCTGCATCCGGCGGCCCCCGACTTCAGTCTGGATCTGGACAACGCTCCAGTCGCCACAGCGTCTGCCAACCCTGATATCGAGAAATCCGATGCGCCTTGATCGCACCAGCTTCGGCAAACGCCTGGGTTCTTATGCAGAAACCATCGAGATGCCTGTGCAGCCGGTGGTGGAAGGGCGTTTGCTGCGCATGGTCGGCCTGACGCTTGAAGCCGAGGGCCTGCGTGCCGCCATGGGCAGTCGCTGCATGGTGATCAACGACGACAGTCATCATCCGGTGGAAGTTGAAGCCGAAGTCATGGGCTTTTCCGGCAGCAAGATCTTCCTGATGCCCGTTGGTAGCGTGTCCGGTCTCGCGCCGGGAGCTCGTGTCGTGCCGTTGGCGGATACCGGCCGGTTGCCTATGGGGATGGCAATGCTTGGCCGCGTGCTTGATGGCGCCGGTCGCGCTCTGGATGGCAAAGGTGCCGTGAGAGCCGAGGATTGGGTGCCCATGGACGGCCCGACGATCAACCCGCTCAAGCGTAACCCGATTAGCCAGCCCCTCGACGTGGGCATTCGCAGTATCAACGGATTATTGACGGTCGGCCGCGGCCAGCGTTTAGGGCTGTTCGCCGGTACGGGGGTCGGCAAGAGCGTCCTGCTCGGCATGATGACCCGCTTCACCGAGGCCGATATTATTATTGTCGGCCTGATCGGTGAGCGGGGCCGTGAGGTCAAGGAATTCATCGAGCACAGCCTTGGTGAAGAAGGCCTCAAGCGTTCGGTGGTGGTCGCATCCCCGGCGGACGACGCGCCATTGATGCGTTTGCGGGCAGCCATGTATTGCACGCGAATCGCCGAGTATTTTCGCGACAAGGGTAAAAACGTCCTGTTGCTCATGGATTCCCTGACCCGTTTCGCCCAGGCGCAACGGGAAATCGCTCTGGCTATTGGTGAGCCTCCTGCAACCAAGGGCTATCCGCCTTCGGTCTTCGCCAAATTGCCCAAGCTGGTGGAGCGCGCCGGTAACGCCGAAGCGGGCGGTGGCTCGATCACCGCGTTCTACACGGTTCTGTCCGAAGGTGATGACCAGCAGGATCCGATTGCAGACTCGGCGCGAGGCGTACTCGACGGCCACATCGTATTGTCTCGTCGTCTGGCCGAGGAAGGGCATTACCCGGCCATCGATATCGAAGCGTCCATCAGTCGTGTCATGCCCGCGGTGGTCACCCCCGATCACATGAATCAGGCGCAGCATTTCAAACAGTTGTGGTCACGTTACCAGCAGAGCCGCGATCTGATCAGCGTCGGTGCTTATGTTCCCGGTGGTGATCGTGAAACCGACCTGGCGATTCACCTGCAGCCAACCCTGGTGCGCTTTCTGCGCCAGGGGCTCAATGAAAACGAGAGCATGGAGAACAGCAGTGCCCAGCTGGCTGCGGTCTTCAGCCCGGCTGCGGGTGGCTGATAAGTCATGGCCGTAAGTCGTGCAGCGCGTCTGGCGCCCGTGGTGGATATGGCCGAAAGCGCAGAGCGCGCGGCCGTCCAGCGCCTGGGGCATTTTCAGGGACAGGTGCGCATCGCCGAAGGCAAGCTCAACGACCTGGAGCAGTTTCGCCTGGATTACCAGCAACAATGGATCGACAAGGGCGCCCATGGGGTTTCCGGACAGTGGTTGCTGGGTTATCAGCGCTTCCTTACTCAACTGGATACCGCTGTCGATCAGCAGCGCAGGAGTCTGGCCTGGCATCAGGACAACGTCGAAAAAGCGCGCGTCAGTTGGCAACAGGCTTATGCCCGGGTTGAAGGCTTACGCAAATTGGTCCAGCGCTACATCGACGAAGCCCGCCAACTGGAAGACAAGCGTGAACAGAAACTGCTGGATGAGTTGTCGCAACGCTTGCCCAGGCATGCGCCGTTTTAACAACCAGATTTTTAATAGTCGACGCTGATCGTGTACATCGCGACTTATTGAACTCTAATCATTTTTCCTTTGGGAAAATCTTTGTTTGTCTGCAGGCTGACGTGGGACCGGCTTTAGCCGGGAAAGCGGTATTTCTGACGATTCATTTTTCAGTGGCTGTAACGGCCTCTTCCCGGCTAAAGCCGGTCCCACGTCAGATCGAGGGCAAACATAGAGTCTCCCACACAGGAAATTGCGGATATCACCAGCCAGTGCTAAACCTTGATTACGTGACGTACGTCTCTCAGGAATTCTACATGCCGGTCACTTCTGAGCTTTCTCCCGACGGTCAGCAACTGACCATCTCGATCACTGGGCGTTTTGATTTCGCTTCCCATCAGGATTTTCGTGAAGCCTATGAAAGGTCCGGCAGCGAGCTGCGTTATGTCGTCGACCTGAGTGGTACCACTTACCTGGACAGTTCGGCGCTGGGCATGCTCTTGTTGCTGCGGGATCATGCCGGGGGCGAGCGTTCCCGGATTCGTCTGATCAACTGTTGCCCTGATGTCATCACCATCCTGACCATCTCCAATTTCTCAAAGCTTTTCCAGATAGGTTGAAACCTTGCAACCGTCCAGCGAATCCTTGTGCATCCTGATCGCTGACGACAACGCCAGTGACCGCCTCTTGCTGTCTACTATCGTGGCCCGGCAAGGGCATCGTGTGTTGTGTGCCGGCAATGGTGCCGATGCGATCGCGTTGTTTGAGACGGACCGGCCGCAACTGATATTGATGGACGCCATGATGCCGGTGATGGACGGCTTCGAGGCTGCCCGGCGAATCAAGGAACTGGCCGGTGAGGCGCTGGTTCCGATTATCTTCCTGACCTCGCTGACCGAAGGCGAGGCCCTGGCACGCTGTCTGGATGCCGGGGGAGATGACTTCATTGCGAAACCCTACAACCAGACGGTTCTGACAGCCAAAATCAATGCCATGAACCGCTTGCGGCTGCTGCAGGAGACCGTTCTCAGGCAGCGTGATCTGATTGCCCGGCACCATGACTACTTGCTCAACGAGCAACGAGTGGCCAAGGAAGTGTTTGATCAGGTGGCGCATTCCGGCTGCCTGGACGCAGCCAATATTCGCTATCTGCAATCGCCTTATGCGCTGTTCAATGGCGACTTGCTGCTCGCGGCCTATACACCCGCTGGTCACATGCACATGCTGTTGGGTGACTTCACCGGGCACGGTTTGCCAGCGGCGGTGGGTGCCATGCCACTGGCCGAAGTGTTCTACGGCATGACTGCGAAGGGGTTCGGCCTGGCTGAAACCCTTCGTGAAATGAACGCCAAGCTCAAGCGCATCCTGCCGGTGGACATGTTCTGCTGCGCGACAATGGTCTGCATCAACTTCAATCAGCGCCAGTTTCAGGTCTGGAATGGCGGCTTGCCTGACGGTTATTTGCTGAGTGCCGCGACAGGGGAGCGCACTGCGCTGGTTTCCCGACATCTGCCCCTCGGCGTGCTGGATTCGGGCTCGTTTGATGACCGGACCGAGGTTCATCCCTTCGCTTTGGGTGACAGGGTTTTTTTGCTATCAGATGGGGTGATCGACACGGCGGACAGCAAGGACCAGTTGTTTGGTCCGGCACGGCTACACGAAGTGCTGGACGCCAATCGCGATCCGCAATTGCTGATCACGGAGATCCAGCATGCGTTGAACGAGTTCGGCGGGCGGTCCCGGGATGACGTCAGCATGGTGGAGATCACGGCTGTCGAGCAGGCAGAGCTGGGACCGCGAACCGTGACTTACTCGGACAGCGGCACCTCCACGCCGCTGGACTGGTCATCGACGTTCGAGTTCAGGGCTTCAACCCTCAGGCGTTTCAATCCACTGCCTTATCTGTTGCAGTTGTTGCTGGAGGTGCATGGTTTGCGTCATCAGAGCGGCGCGCTCTACAGCGTGCTGACCGAGCTTTACAGCAATGCGCTGGAGCATGGCGTTCTGGGGCTGGATTCCTCGCTGAAAAGTAACGCGTCAGGATTCACCCGCTATTATCAGCAGCGGGCAGAGCGGCTTGCCGCGCTGGAGAGCGGCTTCATTCGCATACATTTTCAGGTAATCCCCCTGGATGAGGGCGGCCGTTTGAGTGTGCAGGTGGAGGACAGTGGTCATGGTTTCAACATTGATACAATTCTTGCATTGCCGCCGACACTCAATGAGCTGTACGGTCGCGGTCTTGCGCTGGTGCGAGAGTTGAGTGAAGAGGCTTCGTGGTCTGAGGACGGACGGATCGCACGCGTGGAATTCTGCTGGGGGGCAAAGGCATAACCCCGGGTTCTTGATCAAAGGAGTGAACAAGGTGTCGGTCATTCATCTGGATTACAGCGTATTGACGACGTTGCAGGAAGTCATGGAAGACGAGTATCCAACCCTTCTCGATGTGTTCCTCAAAGACTCTGAATATCGCATCTCCCGTTTGCGTCAGCTTATGGGCGTGGGCGCGTTCGATCTGCAGGAGCTGAGCCTCATGGCCCACAGCTTTAAAGGCAGCAGCAGCAATATGGGTGCCCTGCGCCTTGCCGACCTGTGCCGCGAGCTCGAAGAGCGCAGCCGTCGGGAGGAAAGTGCCGGTCTTGACGACCTATTGACCGCGCTCGATCACGAATACTCGACTGTGCGTCGGTTATTCGACGCGGAACGACAGTTTTTTATCGCACACCCCTGAGTCGACTCGCGCTTCTATCAAACAAATGCGCCTACCAGATTTGGAATGTTATTTACCTGTAGGAGACTCCCCGTCGTCCAGACTCCGCGCTGTCGCGCAGCAAACACGGATCTGTTGGGGCGAGTGGGCGGCAATCCGACTTGCCCGCGAATAAGACGACGCGGTACATCAGCCCTACTGCGTTATCGTTCTTCGCGGGCAAGCCTCGCTCCAACAGAAACCACCGGGATATCAGGTAGTTATTTTATGTTTAATGAGCGCGCGCTTGCCCCGCGACTCGGTCTGGCAGTCGATAAATCTATCGGCTTTGCTGACGCTATCGTCCGGATGCGGCCCAGACCAAGCGCGCTCCTACAGATGCGCGTCAGCTGCGAGAGCGCGGCACCATGTACACCGGGGCTGCTCTTGATCGTCGTTGGCCCGTATCTTGCTCTGTTCTGAGTATTCAGCTGTTTTCGCGGAGATCGACATGCCACTCGCCCCCAATGCTCTTCTTCAAGCCACTCCAGTGGCGGCGCAGAAGGCCAGTTCTGCCAACAACTCAGCCAGGCCGGCTGACAGTGGCAAGGACGACAACTCCAGCTTCTCTGACGTGTATGCCAAGCAGGCTCAGGCTAAATCGGCTGCGAGCAACGACGCTCCGGTCAAGGCCAGACCTGCCGCCGATAAAGACAAACAGGTTGCAGATAAGGCCGCATCCGACAAGGACGATGCTGCCGCTTCGGATTCGACGACGGTTGCCGATAGCGGCAATACCTTGCCTGCCGAGCCCGTTGCCAGCGACAGCGACGGCAAGGCTGAAGAACAGGTTGATCCGGCAGTGGCGCAGATTGTGACCCCGGAACCGACCCTTGATCCGGCACTTGATCCTGCTTTGCAGGCCATTGCCAGTCAGGCCACGACCCAGCTGGACACCGACAAGCCGAAAGTTGATGTCGCTGCCGCCTCAACCGCCTTGCCGAACGTACAAGCGGCTGACCCGGCTGAGGTATCTTTCGACCCGAACGCTGATCCGCTTGAGGACATGCCCGCCCTGCAGTTTGCTCTTGAGAATGCGGCAGCCAAGGCGCAACAGGCTCAGCAGGCGCAAAATGCTCACGCAACGGCTCAGGCAGGCAAGAACGCCAAGGTCGATAACGCCGCAACGGATCCATCCCAGCTCGCCAATAACCTGGCAGCGCTGGATGAGCGTTCATCTGTTTCGGACGAGCCCAGCACCGAGAGCAGCGATAAATCATTCGACGGGTTGCTCGATGGCGGTCTCAAGGATGTCAAAGCCGCTGCTGGCGATACGCGGGTGGATAACTTCGCTGATCGTCTTGCGGCCCTGAGTCAGGCGGCGCAGCAGCCTCGCGCAGCAGCTCCGGCAGTACCCCTGATGAATCAGCCGTTGGCGATGCACCAGAGTGGCTGGAGTGAAGGCGTGGTGGAGCGCGTCATGTATCTGTCGAGTCAGAACCTGAAGTCGGCTGACATCCAGTTGGAGCCTGCTGAATTGGGTCGCCTCGATATTCGTATCAATATGGCACCGGACCAGCAGACTCAAGTGACCTTCATGAGTGCTCATGTGGGGGTTCGTGAAGCGCTGGAAAGCCAGATGTCCCGCCTGCGAGATTCCTTTACCCAGCAGGGGATGGGGCAGGTGGACGTGAACGTTTCCGACCAGTCTCGCAATCAGCAGAACCAGGCCCAGCAGCAAGAACAGGCCAACAATGCCCGGGGCACGGGTAATGGCGGTTCGGGCGTCAATGGCGTCGACGGTTCGGACGGTATCGACGCAGATACTGGCGTTGCGATCAGTCAGCCGGTTCAGCGAGTTGTGGGTACCAGCGAGATTGATTACTACGCTTGAGTCTGTGTAGGAACGATGCGATCACGAGTGTCGTGGGACCGGCTTTAGCCGGGAAGGGGTTATTTCGGCAGATAGAGATTCAGCATCTGTCCCGGCCTCTTCCCGGCTAAAGCCGGTCCCACGTCGCACATCAACCAGTGGGCTCCACATAAAAATCCACCGTGCTAACCCCCCGTCCTGACCTCCCTCTCGCAACTCTGGCATAACACTTGCTCTCCCTCTGTCACGCATTAGCGAACCCCCCGAATAGTGACGGATTATTGGCATGGCGAAGAGCGACGAAGTTAAAGAACCTGGCTCAAAAGGCAAACTCAAGCTCATCATCATTGTGGTAGTGGCTTTATTGCTGGCCGTCGGCCTTTCAGTCGGCGCGACCTGGTTTTTCATGCACAGCTCCGAGCCTAAAGTGGACCCGGCGGCTGTCGCAGCGGCTGATCCCAATGCCAAACACCCGGCCATTTTCGAAGCGCTGACGCCGGCGTTCGTGGTCAATTTCAACTCCAATGGTCGTCAGCGCTACATGCAGGTCAGCATCACCATGCTGGCGCGCAATCAGCCTGATCTTGACGCATTGAAGGTGCACATGCCGGTCATTCGCAATAACCTGGTCATGCTGTTTGCCGGCATCCCCTTCGAATCTCTGGCATCCCCTATCGGTCAGGAAATGCTGCGTCAGAAAGCGACCGCCAGCGTTCAGGAAGTCGCCCAGAAAGAATTGGGCAAAACCGTGATCGAGCAACTGCTTTTCACTAACTTCGTATTGCAGTAGGAACACGACATGGCCGTGCAAGACCTGCTGTCCCAGGATGAGATCGACGCGCTGTTGCACGGCGTGGACGATGGTCTGGTTGCAACCGAAAACGCTGCTGAACCCGGCAGCATCAAAAGTTATGACCTGACCAGTCAGGATCGGATCGTCCGGGGTCGGATGCCGACTCTGGAAATGATCAATGAGCGATTCGCCCGTTATACCCGGATCAGCATGTTCAACCTGCTGCGTCGCTCTGCCGACGTGGCCGTAGGTGGCGTGCAGGTGATGAAGTTCGGCGAGTACGTTCACTCGCTGTATGTGCCGACCAGTCTCAATCTGGTCAAGCTCAAACCGTTGCGTGGTACCGGGCTGTTCATCCTTGACGCCAAACTGGTGTTCAAGCTGGTGGATAACTTCTTTGGCGGTGACGGTCGTCACGCCAAAATTGAAGGGCGTGAATTTACGCCGACCGAATTGCGAGTGGTACGCATGGTGCTGGACCAGGCTTTCATCGATATGAAAGAAGCCTGGCAGGCCATCATGGAAGTGAACTTCGAGTACATCAACTCTGAAGTGAACCCGGCGATGGCCAACATCGTGGGGCCAAGCGAAGCGGTTGTCGTATCGACTTTCCACATCGAACTGGACGGAGGTGGCGGCGACCTGCATGTCACCTTGCCTTACTCGATGATCGAACCCATTCGGGAAATGCTGGACGCGGGCTTCCAGTCCGATCTGGATGACCAGGATGAGCGCTGGATCAATGCACTCAAGCAGGATGTTCTGGATGTAGCAGTGCCCATGAGCGCGACGGTTGTTCGGCGGCAGTTATTGCTACGCGACATTCTGCACATGCAGCCGGGCGACATTATTCCGGTTGATATGCCTGACGAGATGGTGATGCGCGCCAATGGCGTGCCTTCCTTCAAGGTCAAGCTGGGATCGCATCAAGGCAATCTGGCGCTGCAAGTCATCGAGCCGATAGAGCGGCGTTGAGTTTTTCTCGCCGAAATTTTTGTGTCACTGAATCAATGTTCACCGAGGACAACCGATGGCTGATGAAAACGATATGACGTCTGCTGAAGATCAGGCGTTGGCCGATGAGTGGGCGGCAGCACTGGAAGAAACAGGTGATGACGGTCAGAGCGATATCGATGCGCTGCTTGCTGCAGACGCCGGTAATTCGGCGGCTTCCAGTCGTATGGCAATGGAAGAGTTCGGCAGCGTGCCCAAGAGCAATGCTCAGGTAACGCTCGATGGCCCGAACCTTGACGTGATTCTGGATATTCCGGTGTCCATCTCCATGGAAGTAGGAAGTACTGACATCAGCATTCGTAACCTGCTGCAGCTCAACCAGGGGTCGGTTATCGAACTGGATCGTCTGGCGGGTGAGCCGCTGGATGTGCTGGTCAACGGTACGTTGATCGCCCATGGCGAAGTGGTTGTGGTCAACGAGAAGTTCGGCATCCGCCTGACTGACGTGATCAGTCCGAGCGAACGTATCAAGAAGCTGCGCTAGTGAAGATGATCAGAGTTGTCGCAGCGTTGCTCGCCATGCCGTTGAGTGCTCTGGCGGCTGAGCCCGCCGTTCAGGCGGCGGCGCCCCAGGCGACTGCCGCCGTGTCCTCCGGCATGGGTGGGCAGATATTGCAGTTGCTGTTCGGCCTTCTGCTGGTCATTGGTCTCATCTTTGCGTTGGCCTGGCTGATGCGCCGGGTTCAGCGCGGGGTGCCGGGTAATGCTCAGGTGATCGAACTGGTCGGCTCGCGGGCCATTGGTCCGCGTGATCGCCTGGTACTGGTGCAGGTCGGCAACGAACAGATACTGCTCGGCGTCACGCCGGGACGAATCACGCCCCTGCATGTGCTGAACGAGCCAGTGCGGGTGCCGGAGACTCAGCCGGTGAATTCCGAGTTTGCGCAGCGTTTGATGGACTTGATGGGCAATAAGGTTCAGAAGGATAAGAAGTAATGCTGCGTATTCTGTTGACACTTTTGCTGGTGCTGGCAGCGCCTGTGGCGTTTGGTGCCGATCCGTTGTCGATCCCGGCAATTACGTTGGCCAACGGTGCGGACGGTCAGCAGGAATACTCGGTCAGCCTGCAAATTCTGCTGATCATGACGGCGCTGAGCTTTATCCCTGCGTTTGTCATGCTGATGACCAGTTTCACGCGGATCATCATTGTCTTCTCGATTCTGCGTCAGGCCCTGGGCTTGCAGCAGACGCCTTCGAACCAGATCCTCACCGGCATGGCGCTGTTCCTGACCATGTTCATCATGGCCCCGGTGTTTGACCGGGTAAATCAGGACGCCTTGCAGCCCTATCTGGCAGAAACCCTGACAGCACAGGACGCAGTCGCCAAGGCGCAAGTACCCATCAAGGATTTCATGCTGGCGCAGACCCGCACCAGCGATCTTGAATTGTTCATGCGGCTTTCCAAGCGCACGGACATCGCTTCTCCGGACCAGGCTCCGCTGACGATTCTGGTGCCGGCCTTTGTCATTTCCGAACTCAAGACGGCATTTCAGATCGGCTTCATGATCTTCATTCCGTTTCTGATCATCGACCTGGTGGTCGCCAGCGTGCTGATGGCCATGGGTATGATGATGCTCTCGCCATTGATTATTTCCCTGCCGTTCAAAATCATGCTTTTCGTGCTGGTGGATGGCTGGGCGTTGATCGTCGGCACCCTGGCCAGCAGTTTCGGTGGTGTATGAACCGTCCTGATCAGGAGTCCGCGCAATGACGCCAGAAGTAGCTGTCGACCTGTTCCGCGAGGCACTGTGGTTTACCACATTGCTGGTGGCGATTCTGGTCGTGCCCAGTCTGCTCTGTGGTCTGCTGGTCGCCATGTTTCAGGCGGCCACTCAGATCAACGAACAGACGTTGAGCTTTCTGCCGCGCCTCATCGTGATGCTCATTACCCTGATTGTGGCCGGGCCCTGGTTGCTCAAGATGTTCATGGAATACATCCTCGCGTTGTATACCAGCATCCCCACCGTGATCGGCTGACCTCGTGGAACCGATTCTTGCCCTGACCAATGGGCAGATCGGCACTTGGGTAGCGAGCTTCATGCTGCCAATGTTCCGGATCACCGCGCTGTTGATGACCATGCCGATTATCGGGACAACACTGGTGCCTGGCCGTGTGCGTCTTTATTTCGCCCTGGCCATCACCGTTGTAGTTGCGCCGGTACTGCCGCCCATGCCCGAGGTCAATGCGCTTGACCTGACGGCTTTGCTGCTGATCGGTGAGCAGATCATTATCGGCGCAGGCCTGGGGCTGTGCCTTCAGTTGTTCTTCCATTCTTTTGTCGTTGCCGGCCAGATCATCTCTACGCAGATGGGTATGGGCTTTGCGTCCATGGTCGACCCTACCAACGGCGTGTCATCGGCGGTGATTGGGCAATTCTTCACCATGCTGGTCACGCTGGTGTTCCTCGGCATGAACGGCCACCTTGTGGTGATAGAAACCCTGATCGAGAGCTTTACGACCTTGCCAGTAGGTGGTGGCTTGCTCGTATCCAACTTCTGGGCGCTCGCCAATGGCCTGGGCTGGGTCATGGCCGCCGGTCTGAAGCTGGTATTGCCGACGATTACCGCCTTGCTGGTCGTCAACATCGCTTTTGGCGTCATGACCCGGGCAGCGCCGCAACTGAACATTTTCTCCATCGGTTTTCCGCTGACGCTGGTCCTGGGCTTTGTCATCCTGTGGATCAGCCTGGCGGACATTCTCAATCAATACCAACCGCTGGCAACTGAAGCGTTGCAGAGCTTCCGTGACATGGTGAGGGCTCGCTGACATGGCCGAGAACGAGAATGGTCAGGACAAAACAGAAGACCCCACGGATAAAAAGCGAAGTGATGCCCGCAAGGAAGGCCAGATTGCCCGCTCCAAGGAGCTGAACACCCTGGCAATCATGATGGCAGGCGCGATCGGGCTTCTGGTTGAAGGTCCGGACATTGCCGAGGCGATGTCCTACATGATGACGTCGAACTTCACCATCACCCGTGAAGTGCTCATGGATCAGGGATCCATGGGCAAGATGCTGCTTTCGACCGGCAAGCTCGCTCTGGTTGTCATGATGCCTTTTTTTCTGGTCATGCTTGCTGCGGCGATTATTGGCCCGATTTCCCTGGGGGGTTGGTTGTTCGCCACCAAGTCAATGGCTCCCAAATTCAGCCGCATGAACCCGTTGGCGGGCCTCAAGCGCATGTTCTCTCCCAATGCGCTGATTGAGCTGCTCAAGTCCTTCGCCAAGTTCGTGATCGTGCTGATCGTCGCGCTGCTGGTGTTGAACATGGAGAAGGCTGCGCTGGTTTCCATTGCTCATGAGCCGTTGGAGCAAGCGATCATTCACAGCTTGCAGGTTGTGGGATGGAGTACCGTATGGATGGCCTGCGGGCTGATTTTCATCGCTGCGGTGGATGTGCCATTCCAGCTGTGGGAAGCGCACAAGAAACTGTTGATGACCAAGCAGGAAGTGCGCGACGAGTATAAGAACTCCGAAGGCAGCCCAGAGGTCAAGCAGCGCATTCGCCAGTTGCAGCGCGAAGCATCGCAGCGCCGCATGATGGAGTCGGTCCCCCAGGCCGATGTGATCATCACTAACCCGACGCACTTTGCTGTAGCCCTTAAATATGACCCTGAACAGGGTGGGGCGCCGATGCTGGTGGCCAAGGGTGTGGACTTTGTGGCGTTGAAGATTCGGGAGATTGGTGCGCACAACCAGATTCTGATTCTGGAGTCGCCGGGGCTTGCGCGTTCGATTTACTACAGTACGGATCTTGATCAGGAAATCCCGGCCGGTTTGTACCTGGCGGTGGCTCAGGTCCTCGCGTATGTGTATCAGATTCGTCAGTACCATGCGGGGCAGGGCAAACGTCCGGATCCGCTGGGTGATATCACCATTCCGCCGGATTTGCAGCGGGATTCTTGATTTTTGCAGGCCTCTGGGTCTATCGCTGCTGGTTTTGTGTACATATCCGTTACCGTGTTCATGGCTGATATTGGTTGCGCTTTTACAGCGCGTCACTTTCGAAAAGCGCGAAAGTAACCAAAGCGCTCTTGCCCCATCCCTCGGCACCTCGCTGTCGCTCGGTGTACCCGCCCGCAGATCCTGAACCGTGGGCCGCCGCAACGGGCCATCCATGGCCCAATGCGGCTAACCCGGCGTCCTGCCGGGTTGCCCACGCTTCAGAATCTGCGTTCGGCCAGCGTGATTTAACGGGGCGCCCCAGATCAAGATCAAAAGCGCGGCGGCCTGACAGCCGACCTGATTTCTTGGGTTTGCCGACATTCTGTAGGAGCTGCCGAAGGCTGCGATGCGGTGTGTCAGGCGAAGAATGGGTTGGCTGTCGGGACGTCTCGCGAACAAGTTCGCTCCTACCGGTCCGAGGCGATACCACCGTTCTCGCTCTGCTTTTGATCTGTTCTGCTTTTGATTTTGATTTTGATCTTAAGCGCCCCGTTAAACCACGCCGGCCGAAATCCGACCTTGCTGCGTGGGGCAAAACGGCAGGGATGCCGGTTTAGCCGCCTCAGGCCATGGATGGCCGGTGGCGGCGGCCCCACGCAGCAAGGTCGGATTACGGGCATGCCGAGCCTAGGCGAGGCACCAAGTGGTGGGGCATGAGCGCTTTGGTTACTTTCGCGCTTTTTCGAAAGTGACCCGCCGTAAGGGCGGAACCATAAAGCCGCCGTTACCCAGTAACGGATATGTACACAAATCACTAAATGACCACCCCCCCCCATCTCACACTTTCTTACAGACCCCGCCCGCTATTTCATCACCGATTCCACAGTTGGAAAGCTTCTTGCAATAGGTCATATCAGGTCGCCATCGGCGTCAAAGTTTTGATTTAGCGCGCAGGTAAATAATCGGTGGAACGCTCTCAGTTAATCAGTAGCGCACGCAGCAATCTGGCAGGCCTCGGCCGCGGCCAGCTGGGCGTTCCGTTGCTGCTGTTGGTCATGATGGCAATGATGATGTTGCCCATCCCGCCGTTCCTGCTGGACGTGTTCTTCACGTTCAACATCGCACTGTCCATCGTGGTTCTGCTGGTCTGCGTCTACGCACTGCGTCCACTCGACTTCTCGGTATTCCCGACCATCCTGCTGGTCGCCACCTTATTGAGGCTGGCGCTCAACGTGGCTTCGACCCGCGTGGTCATGCTTCACGGTCAGGACGGTCACGCCGCTGCCGGTAAAGTGATTCAAGCGTTTGGTGAAGTGGTCATCGGCGGTAACTACGTTGTGGGTATCGTAGTGTTCGCCATCCTGATGATCATCAACTTCGTGGTTATCACCAAAGGTGCCGGACGGATCTCCGAGGTGAGCGCGCGTTTCACCCTGGACGCCATGCCCGGTAAGCAAATGGCAATCGACGCCGACCTGAACGCCGGTCTGATCGACCAGCCTGAAGCCAAGCGTCGCCGTCTTGAAGTCGCTCAGGAAGCCGAGTTCTACGGTTCCATGGACGGTGCCAGCAAGTTCGTTCGTGGTGACGCCATTGCCGGCTTGTTGATTCTCTTCATCAACCTGATTGGCGGCATGCTCGTGGGTATGCTGCAACACAACATGACCTTCTCCGAAGCCGGCAAGATATACACCTTGCTGACCATCGGTGACGGTTTGGTGGCGCAATTGCCATCACTGCTTTTGTCCACCGCCGCAGCGATCATGGTGACCCGTGCTTCCGGTTCGGAAGAAATGGGCAAGATGATCAACCGTCAGATGTTCACTTCCTGGAAAGCGTTGGGTGTGTCCGGCGCGATCATGATCGTGATGGGCCTCGTGCCTGGCATGCCACACTTCTCCTTCATCAGTCTGGGTCTCGTCGCTTGCGGCATCGGCTACCTGCTGTGGAAGAAAGAGAATCAGGTCAAGGTCGTCGCTTTGGAAGAGGTCAAGCGTCAGCAGGAAATGCTGCCTTCGCCGACGCGTATTCAGGATTCCAAAGAACTGGGCTGGGATGATGTGACTCCCATCGACATGATCGGCCTGGAAGTGGGCTATCGCCTCATTCCGCTGGTAGACCGTAATCAGGGTGGTCAACTGCTGGCGCGGATCAAGGGCGTGCGCAAGAAGCTCTCTCAAGAGCTTGGCTTCCTGATGCCGACCGTACACATTCGCGACAACTTGGATCTGGCGCCTAGCGCCTATCGTTTGACGCTTATGGGGGTGACGCTGGCCGAGGCGGAGATTTATCCGGACCGCGAGCTGGCAATCAACCCGGGTCAGGTGTTCGGTACGCTTAATGGTATTACCGCCAAGGACCCGGCGTTTGGTCTGGAAGCCGTCTGGATCGAAATCAGCCAGCGCAGTCAGGCTCAGTCGCTGGGTTATACCGTGGTGGACGCCAGTACGGTTGTCGCCACGCACCTTAACCAGATTCTCTACAAGCATTCCCATGAGCTGATAGGCCATGAGGAAGTGCAGCAATTGATGCAATTGCTGGCCAAAGGCTCGCCCAAGCTGGCTGAAGAGCTGGTTCCAGGCATTCTGTCGTTGTCTGCCTTGCTCAAGGTGTTGCAGGCATTGTTGTCCGAGCAGGTTCCTGTGCGGGACATCCGCACCATTGCCGAAGCCATCGCCAACAACGCTCAACGGAGTCAAGATACCGCCGCTCTGGTGGCTGCAGTCCGGGTCGGCTTGAGCCGCGCAATCGTCCAAAGCATTGTAGGCATTGAGCCGGAGCTACCAGTTATCACGCTGGAGCCAAGGTTGGAACAGATATTGCTCAATAGTCTGCAGAAGGCTGGTCAGGGTCAGGAAGAAGGCGTTCTCCTTGAACCAAGCATGGCGGAAAAACTTCAGCGTTCGCTGATCGACGCCGCCCAGCGTCAAGAGATGCAAGGCTTACCAGTGATTCTGCTGGTGGCAGGCCCGGTTCGGGCCATGCTGTCGCGGTTTGGACGGTTGGCTGTACCAAATATGCACGTGTTGGCGTATCAGGAAATTCCTGACAACAAGCAAGTAACCATCGTAGCGACTGTCGGGCCTAACGGCTGAGGTAGTGAGACATGCAAGTTAAGCGATTTTTCGCCGCCGATATGCGTCAAGCCATGAAACTGGTTCGTGATGAGCTGGGCGCTGAAGCGGCCATCATCGGTAACCGGCGCATTGCCGGTGGCGTCGAGCTGACTGCCGCTCTGGATTACAAATTGTCCGCGCTCGCTCCTCGTGTACCTAACATTGAGCTTGAGGACGAGTTGCGCAAAACCCAGTCGCGCATTGTCTCGGCCCAGGCAGAACTGAACAACCGTAGCGACAGCGATGGCGCGACCAATCGCCAGTTGTTTGCCGGTTTGCCATTGAGCGCTGCCGATACCCACATCGAGCCGACGCTGGAAGAGCCGCCGCGTCCCTCCGTACAGCCGCAGGCTGCTACGGCTGCGCCAGCGGGTGGTCAGCGCGGTTACGACTCGATGCGTTTTGAATTGAATGGCCTGCGTGAGCTGCTGGAAGTCCAGCTTGGCTCCCTGGCGTGGAATCAGTTGCAGGGCAGTCGTCCGGCCCAGGCCAACCTGTGGCGTCGTCTGCAACGTGTCGGCTTGTCTGGCCCGTTGTCCCGCGACCTGCTGGAAATGATCCCTGATATCGACGAGCCACGTCAGGCCTGGCGCATGTTGCTGGCCCACCTGGCACGGATGATCGAAGTGCCTGACGTCGAGCCGCTTGAAGAAGGCGGTGTGATTGCCATGGTCGGCCCGGCTGGCATGGGCAAGACCACCACGCTGGCCAAGCTGGCAGCGCGTTACGTACTCAAGTACGGCGCTCAGAATATCGCCCTGGTCAGCATGGACAGTTTCCGTATCGGCGCTCAGGAGCAGCTCAAGACATTGGGCCGCATCCTCAACGTGCCGGTGACTCACGTCGATCCAGGCCAGTCACTGGCGCAAGCGCTGGACCCACTGCTGCGCAAGCGTGTTGTGCTGATTGATACCGCGGGCCTGCAAGCCAGTGATCCGGCTCTGCGTATGCAGCTGGAGAGTCTGGCGGGGCGCGGGATCAAATCACGTAATTATCTGGTACTGGCAACCACCAGCCAGAAACAAGTGCTGACGGCTGCGTATCACAGCTACAAACGCTGTGGTCTGGCCGGCTGCATCCTGACCAAGCTGGACGAAACTGCCAGCCTGGGGGAAGTGCTCAGCCTTGCCATCAGTCATGAGTTGCCTGTGGCCTATCTGACTGATGGGCCTAGAATTCCTGATGATCTCCACATTCCGCGCAGGCACCAATTGGTGACGCGCGCGGTCAATGTGCAGATGCAAGAAGAGCCAAGCGAAGAGGCCATGGCGGATATGTTCGCCGACCTTTACCACAACCCCAACAAACGGGTCGGTTAAGTGAAGCGAACTATTCAGAGTTACCTGCATCGGTGGTCTGCCTGGCATTGCTCTTCATTGAGCGTGTCGCCCGCAATCTGGCTTCGGTCTACGCAAGACAAGGTAAACAATTAACATGGGCAGCATGCATCCCGTACAGGTGATCGCGGTGACCGGCGGCAAGGGTGGCGTCGGTAAGACTAACGTGTCAGTGAACCTTTCACTGGCCTTGGCCGAGCTCGGCCGGCGCGTCATGCTGCTGGACGCCGACCTTGGCCTGGCGAATGTCGACGTCCTTCTGGGGCTGACGCCAAAACGTACCCTCGCCGATGTGATCGAGGGTCGTTGTGAGCTTCGCGACGTGTTGTTGCAAGGCCCGGGCGGGATTCGAATCGTGCCTGCTGCCTCCGGCACCCAGAGCATGGTTCATCTGAGCCCGGCGCAGCACGCCGGTCTGATTCAGGCATTCAGCGACATTGGCGACAATCTCGACGTGCTGGTCATCGACACAGCCGCCGGTATTGGCGAGTCGGTGGTCAGCTTTGTCCGGGCCGCTCAGGAGGTCTTGCTGGTGGTGTGCGATGAGCCCACTTCCATCACGGACGCCTACGCTCTGATCAAGTTGCTCAATCGCGATTACGGCATGAACCGTTTCCGGGTCCTGGCCAATATGGCCCAGAGTCCTCAGGAAGGGCGCAACCTGTTCGCCAAGTTGACCAAGGTGACTGACCGCTTCCTGGACGTCGCTTTGCAGTATGTCGGCGCAGTGCCTTACGACGAATGTGTGCGTAAGGCCGTACAGAAACAACGTGCCGTATACGAAGCTTTCCCACGCTCTAAATGTTCGCTGGCGTTCAAGGCCATTGCGCAGAAGGTCGATACCTGGCCGCTGCCTGCCAACCCACGTGGACATCTTGAGTTCTTCGTTGAGCGACTGGTTTACCAGACAACTGCAGGGCCTGTTCAATGACCGCGAGCGGCTATCAGATGTACAGCAAAGCGTCCCGAAACTCGCAATATGATTTGATCGAGCGGTATGCTCCGCTGGTCAAGCGCATTGCCTACCATTTACTGGCGCGCTTGCCTGCCAGTGTTCAGGTCGAAGACTTGATTCAGGCGGGGATGATCGGCTTGCTGGAAGTTTCCACCAAGTACGATTGCACCAAGGGTGCCAGTTTCGAGACGTACGCCGGGATTCGTATCCGTGGTGCGATGCTCGATGAAGTGCGCAAGGGCGACTGGGCACCTCGCTCGGTTCACCGCAATACGCGCATGGTCAGTGACGCAATTCGCTCAATTGAAGCAAAAACAGGCCGTGACGCTAAAGATCACGAGGTTGCGGCCGAACTCCAATTGAGTCTCGATGATTACTACGGGATTTTGAACGATACCTTGGGCAGTCGCCTCTTCAGTTTCGACGACCTTTTGCAGGACGGCGAACATGAAGGACTGCATGAGGATGGCGCAAGCGGTTCGCTTGAGCCGTCGCGCGACCTGGAAGATGAACGCTTCCAGGCTGCGTTGGCAGATGCAATTGCCAACTTGCCGGAGCGTGAACGTCTGGTTTTGGCGCTGTACTATGACGAGGAGCTGAACCTCAAGGAAATCGGTGAGGTCCTGGGGGTCAGCGAATCTCGAGTCAGCCAGTTACACAGCCAGTGCGCAGCTCGTTTACGAGGGCGTTTGGGAGAGTGGCGAGCGCGTTGACAAGTGGTACGTAATCCTTGGTGATTACGTGTTGCGTGTGAGCAGGCTGTGCAAAGCGTTACGTGGGACAGTGGACAAGGCTGGGGCCATACAGGCATTCGTACCACGGACTGTTAAAAGCAATAGCTTTCATGCAGTCCGTGGATTTGCTGTGCGGTTTCCATAGTTGTTGATTTGCCAAGCCCGTCGTTTTCGTGCAGCCGATGTGAGCTGTGCCGGTATTGATTGAACAGCGCGTTCAGGTGCTGAACGCGTCAAAGACTGCTTGGAGGTCGAATTGGACAAGAACATGAAAATCCTCATCGTTGATGACTTCTCAACGATGCGGCGGATCATTAAAAACCTGCTGCGTGATCTGGGCTTTACCAACACGTCCGAAGCCGATGACGGGCTTACCGCGTTGCCAATGCTGGAAAGCGGTTCCTTTGACTTTCTGGTAACGGACTGGAACATGCCTGGCATGACTGGTATCGACCTGCTGCGTAAAGTGCGTGCCGATGAGCGCCTCAAGCACCTCCCGGTGTTGATGGTGACCGCAGAAGCCAAGCGCGACCAAATCATTGAAGCGGCTCAGGCCGGCGTCAACGGTTATGTCGTCAAGCCATTCACGGCTCAGGCGCTGAAAGAAAAGATCGACAAGATCTTTGAGCGCGTCAATAGCTGATGTATGCCGCGAGGGCTTTATGGAGAACAACGAAACGTCAATGGGCGAGTTTGAATCGACCCTGAAAAAACACGCAACCGAGCTGGTGGCGAGCCTTGAAAAAGGCCGTTTCGGCGACGCCGTGCAACTTATCCATGAGCTTAACCAGGCTCGGGATCGTGGCCTGTATCAGGAAATCGGCAAGCTGACCCGCGAGTTGCACAGCGCGATCGTCAACTTCCAGATTGACCCGAACATGCCGCAAGCCGAAGAGGTGTCCCAGATCACGGACGCCACCGAACGCCTGTCGTATGTCGTCAGGCTCACGGAAAATGCGGCTAACCGCACCATGGACCTGGTCGAGGAAAGCACCCCGCTGATGCACAGTCTGAACGACGAGGCCAAGGCCTTGAGTGCGGACTGGGGGCGTTTCATGCGCCGTGAGGTCAGTGCTGAAGAGTTTCGTGAGCTGGCGCGACGCGTCGATGGTTTCTTGACGCGCACCGAAAAGGATACCCATCAGGTTTCCTCCCACCTCAACGACATTCTGCTGGCTCAGGACTTCCAGGACCTGACCGGTCAGGTGATCAAGCGCGTCACGCAATTGGTCACTGAAGTCGAGAGCAATCTGCTCAAATTGGTGCTCATGGCCAGTCATGTAGACCGCTTTGCGGGCATCGAACATGACGACGAATCCATCCGCGCAGAAAAAGATCCAGAAAAACATATCAAACAGGGTGAAGGTCCGCAGATTCATGCCGATAAACGGGAAGACGTTGTGTCCGGACAGGACGATGTAGACGATCTGCTATCGAGCCTGGGCTTCTAAGTCTGGTCTGTTGACGGTTAATTTTAGGGAGCACCCCAATGAGCTTCGGCGCCGATGAAGAGATCCTTCAGGATTTTCTGGTAGAGGCCGGCGAAATTCTCGAGCAGTTGTCTGAACAGTTGGTCGAGCTGGAAAGCCGACCGGATGACGCAGATCTGCTCAATGCAATTTTTCGCGGTTTTCACACTGTAAAAGGGGGCGCCGGCTTCCTCCAGCTCCATGAGCTGGTGGAGTGCTGCCACATCGCCGAGAACGTCTTCGACATCCTGCGCAAGGGTGAGCGTCGCGTAGATTCGGAACTGATGGACGTGGTCCTTGAAGCGCTGGATGCGGTCAATGCGATGTTCAGCCAAGTGCGTGAGCGCAGTGAAGTGACTCCGGCAACACCGGAATTGCTGGCTGCCCTGGCGCGTCTGGCGGAGCCGGCATCGGCTGACGAAGCGCCTGCTGACGTCGTGGAGGAGGCACCTGTCGAAGCTGTCGCCGAAGCGCCTTCCGACGAGATCACCGATACCGAATTCGAAAACCTGCTTGATTCGCTCAATGCAGCCAAGGAGCAAGCACCTGTTGCTGCTGCACCGGCTGCAACGGGCGTAGCCGCAACTGACGAAATCACCGACTCGGAATTCGAATCGCTGCTCGACCAGTTGCATGGCAAAGGTCAGTTTGCTCCCGACGTGGCACCTGCTGCCGCTGCGGTAGCGCCTGCACCGGCTGGCAAGGCTGAAAGCGGTGATATCACCGACGATGAATTCGAAGCATTGCTCGATCAATTGCACGGCAAGGGTTCGTTCGATGCCACCGCGGTCGCTTCCACAGCGGCTCCTGCCGTTGCGCCAGCGCCTGCTGCTGCCGGGGCTGCATCGGCTGGCAAAGATAACGAAATCACCGATAACGAATTTGAAGCCTTGCTCGATGAGCTGCACGGCAAGGGCAAATTCGAGCCAGAAATAGCCGCAACAGCCGCCGCGGTTGCTGCGCCTGCGGCCGCCGTTGCTGCACCTGCCAAACCAGCGGCACCCGCCGCCAAGCCTGCTCCGGCGGCTGCAGCCAAACCGGCTGCCGCACCAGCGCCCGCCAAGGCGGCTGCGCCTGCGCCTGCCAAACCGGCTGCGCCACCTGCTGAAAAGCCGGTCGCTTCAGAAGCGGAAACCACCGTGCGGGTCGATACCGCGCGCCTGGACGAGATCATGAACATGGTCGGCGAACTGGTGCTGGTGCGTAACCGTCTGGTTCGCCTGGGTCTCAACAGCGGCGACGAAGCCATGTCCAAGGCGGTTTCCAACCTGGATGTGGTAACGGCCGACTTGCAGACCGCGGTGATGAAGACCCGGATGCAGCCGATCAAGAAAGTCTTCGGTCGCTTCCCGCGACTCGTACGCGACCTGGCTCGTCAGCTCAAGAAAGAGATCAACCTTGAACTGGTGGGTGAAGAGACCGACCTGGACAAGAACCTCGTCGAGGCGCTTGCCGATCCATTGGTCCACTTGGTGCGTAACGCGGTTGACCACGGTGTCGAAACGCCGGAAGAGCGCGAAGCATCGGGCAAACCCCGTGGCGGTCGCGTCATTCTCTCTGCCGAGCAGGAAGGCGATCACATCCTGTTGTCGATTTCCGATGACGGCAAGGGCATGGACCCTAACGTTCTGCGCGCGATTGCGGTCAAGCGTGGCGTGATGGACAAGGATGCGGCTGATCGTCTGAGCGATACCGACTGCTACAACCTGATCTTCGCACCGGGTTTCTCGACCAAAACCGAGATCTCCGACGTATCGGGCCGTGGCGTGGGCATGGACGTGGTGAAAACCAAGATTGCCCAGCTCAACGGTACGATTAACATCTACTCGACCAAGGGCCAAGGCTCGAAGATCGTCATCAAGGTGCCGTTGACCCTGGCGATCATGCCAACCCTGATGGTCATGCTGGGCAACCAGGCCTTTGCCTTCCCGCTGGTCAACGTCAACGAGATCTTCCACCTGGACCTGTCGACGACCAATGTCGTCGATGGTCAGGAAGTCGTGATTGTGCGTGACAAGGCGCTGCCGCTGTTCTACCTCAAGCGTTGGCTGGTCAGTTCGGCCGTCCACGAAGAGCAGCACGAAGGGCATGTGGTGATTCTTTCGGTGGGCACTCAGCGGATCGGCTTCGTTGTCGATCAACTGGTGGGTCAGGAAGAAGTGGTCATCAAGCCACTGGGCAAAATGTTGCAGGGAACGCCTGGCATGTCGGGCGCCACCATCACTGGTGACGGTCGCATTGCCTTGATTCTCGATGTGCCGAGTATGCTCAAGCGGTACGCCGCACGGCGTATTTGATTCTGGTGCCACTGGCAGGTAACTGCCTGTGGCGCCTGGTCAGGTTGTGTCGAAACGCTGCGAATGCATGCGAAGGCAATAATAACAACGTCGAGTCGCTTGCGTAGCTTGGAGTAGAGCGCATGCGTCTCGTGGCCCTTTGGGATATGTTCGGTCGATTAGCTGTCATCGTCCGGACCTCGCTTCAAAGGCATGTCGCACAGCGCAGTGGTTTCCGTGCAACCTGTAATGGAGTGTTTATGGTAGTCAAGGTATTGGTGGTAGATGACTCCGGTTTCTTCCGCCGCCGCGTCACGGAAATTCTTTCTTCAGATCCAAATATCAAGGTTGTCGGTACCGCGAGCAACGGCAAGGAAGCCATTGATCTGGTGCTGTCGCTCAAACCTGACGTGATTACCATGGACTACGAAATGCCCATGATGGATGGCATTACCGCCGTTCGCCAGATCATGCAGCGCAGTCCAACCCCGGTGCTGATGTTCTCCTCGCTGACCCACGAAGGTGCCCGCGTTACGCTGGATGCACTGGACGCCGGTGCGGTGGATTTCCTGCCCAAGAATTTCGAAGACATCTCGCGTAACCCGCAGAAGGTCAAGCAACTGCTGTGCGAAAAAGTCCACAGCATTTCGCGCAGTAATCGCCGCGGCTTGAGCGGTTCTGCTGCGCCCGTATCCGCTCCGGTCTCATCCCCGACTCATGCGTCGACTCACAACCCGGTTCATGCCCCGACGGCGGCTCCGGCCACCAGCAGAACTGCCAGTCCGACGCCGGCTCCCGCGCGGCCAATAACCCCGCGTGCGGCACCTGCGCCAGCTCCAGCTTCGGCGGCAGGCAGCTCGCACCCGCCGTTGTCAGGGACACCGAAACGCAAGAACTACAAGCTGGTCGCTATCGGCACCTCGACGGGTGGCCCGGTTGCCTTGCAGCGTGTGCTGACCCAATTGCCTGCCAGTTTTCCTGCGCCTATCGTGCTCATCCAGCACATGCCGGCGGCGTTCACCAAAGCCTTCGCCGAGCGTTTGGACAAGCTGTGCAAGATCAGCGTCAAGGAAGCGGAGGATGGCGACATCCTGCGTCCAGGCCTCGCGCTATTGGCTCCAGGCGGCAAGCAAATGATGATCGATGGCCGTGGCGCGGTGAAAATCCTGCCGGGTGACGAGCGTCTGAATTACAAACCGTGCGTGGACATTACGTTCGGGTCGGCGGCCAAATCCTACGGTGACAAGGTCCTGGCGGTCGTGCTGACCGGCATGGGCGCCGACGGCCGCGAAGGTGCGCGTCTGCTCAAGCAGGGCGGTAGCCACGTCTGGGCTCAGGATGAGGCGAGCTGCGTGATCTACGGCATGCCAATGGCGATCGTCAAAGCTGATCTGGCCGACGCGATTTACAGTCTGGACGACATCGGTCGGCACCTCGTGGAGGCGTGCGTCTGATGGATGTTTTGAGTCTGATCGGTATCATCCTCGCGTTCATTGCAATCGTTGGCGGTAACTATCTTG
Organism: Pseudomonas folii; assembly: GCF_014357575.1. Lineage (GTDB taxonomy): Bacteria > Pseudomonadota > Gammaproteobacteria > Pseudomonadales > Pseudomonadaceae > Aquipseudomonas > Aquipseudomonas folii. Next base: position 45,589 of record NZ_JACONW010000012.1, read on the forward strand.
AAGGTGGGCATCTGTCCGCCTTGCTCAATGGTCCGGCGGCCTTGATCGTGATTGGCGGTACGCTGGCGGCGTCGATGCTGCAGGCGCCCATGAGCGCTTTCAAGCGTGCCATTCAGATTGGTGTCTGGATTCTGTTCCCGCCGCGCATCGACCTGGCCGGGGGGATTGACCGGGTTATCAACTGGAGCATGACTGCCCGCAAGGAAGGCTTGCTGGGTCTGGAATCGGTGGCAGATGCCGAACCTGACAGCTATGCCCGCAAAGGCTTGCAGCTGTTGGTTGATGGCGCTGAACCACAAGCGATTCGCAGCATCCTGGAAGTGGATTTCATGACCCAGGAGCACCGCGATATCCAGGCTGCCAAAGTCTTTGAAAGCATGGGCGGCTATGCGCCCACCATCGGTATCATCGGCGCGGTGATGGGCCTGATTCACGTCATGGGCAATCTCGCTGATCCGAGTCAGTTGGGCAGCGGTATTGCCGTGGCGTTCGTGGCCACTATTTATGGTGTTGCCTCGGCCAACCTGATCCTGTTGCCGGTTGCCAACAAACTCAAGAGCATCGCCCTGCGTCAGTCGCGCTATCGCGAAATGCTTCTCGAAGGTCTGCTGTCCATTGCCGAGGGTGAAAACCCGCGCTCCATCGAACTCAAGCTGCAAGGCTTCATGGAGTAATACGCCATGGCTCGACGTCGTCGACCCGAAGAGCACGAAAATCACGAGCGCTGGCTGGTGTCCTATGCGGACTTCATCACGCTGCTGTTTGCCTTTTTCGTTGTGATGTACTCGATTTCTTCGGTCAACGAAGGCAAGTACAAAATCCTTTCCGAAGCGTTGGTGGGCGTGTTCAACGACTCCGAGCGCAGCATGAAGCCGATCCCCATTGGCGAGCAGCGCCCGGTGTCGATCAAGCCGGCTGAGCCGCTGGTCAAGGACAGCGAGCAAGTGGACGCGGGTATCGGCCAGAGCGAGACTGATCCTCTCAAGGAAATCGCCGATGACGTGCGCGCTGGTTTCGGCGACCTGATCAAATCCAATCAAATGACAGTGCGTGGCAACGAACTGTGGATCGAAATCGAGCTCAGTTCCGGCATGCTGTTTGGCAGCGGTGACGCCATTCCCAGTGACAAGGCGTTCACGATCATTGAAAAGGTCGCGAAGATCCTGAAGCCGTTCGACAACCCGATTCACGTCGAAGGCTTCACGGATGACCAGCCGATCAGCACCTCCCAGTTCCCGACCAACTGGGAGCTTTCTTCGGCGCGCTCTTCGAGCATCGTGCGCATGCTGGCCATGGAAGGGCTGAACCCCGCCCGTATGGCTTCCGTCGGGTACGGCGAGTTCCAGCCTGTGGCCACGAATGCTACAGCTGAAGGGCGTGGCCGCAATCGCCGGGTAGTGCTGGTGATCTCCCGCAATCTGGATGTGCGCCGTAGCCTGACCGCTTCCGGCTCGGCCAATGCGCAACCGGATGCTGCGTTGCGTCGTGCTGGCACACAAACTGCACCTGCGCCTGTCAACCCGGCGGTGCGCAGCAATACCGTCAATTCTTCGTCACCCGTACGATAGTCGTTTCTCGGTATGGCCACCGCCATGGCGGGAGGAAGAGCACACATGAGAGTCTGGGCAGTTGCCAATCAAAAAGGTGGTGTTGGAAAAACCACCTCTACCATCGCGTTAGCCGGGCTGTTGGCCGAGGCGGGCAAGCGCGTGGTCGTGGTCGATCTGGATCCCCATGGCTCGATGACCAGTTATTTCGGTCACGACCCGGACACCCTTGAACACAGTGTCTATGACCTGTTTTTGAACAAGGGCAGTATTCCAGACGGCTTGCCAGGTCAGTTGCTGTTACCCACCAGCGACCAGCGTATTTCGTTGCTGCCGTCGAGCACTGCGCTGGCGACGCTCGAGCGCCAGACACCCGGGCAGAATGGCCTGGGTCTGGTGATCGCCAAAAGCCTGGCGCAGCTTTGGCAGGAATTCGACTACGCGTTGATCGACAGCCCGCCGTTGCTGGGCGTACTGATGGTCAATGCATTGGCGGCCAGCCAGCAGTTGGTGATTCCGGTGCAGACCGAGTTTCTCGCCGTCAAAGGCCTGGAGCGCATGGTCAACACGCTGGCGATGATTAACCGTTCGCGCAAGGTCCCATTGCCGTACACCATCGTGCCGACCTTGTTCGACCGACGTACCCAGGCATCCATGGGCACCCTGAAATTCTTGCGCGACAGTTTCCCCGAGCACGTCTGGAAAGCCTATGTGCCGGTGGACACCCGTTTACGCGACGCCAGCCGCAAGGGCGTGACGCCTTCGCAATTCGATAACAAAAGTCGCGCAGTGCTGGCTTATCGCGCGCTACTCAAGCATTTGCTGTCCGAACAGCTCATGGCGCAGGTGGCCTGACATGAGCATGTTGTCTTTATTTGCAGCGGGCACACAGAACCATTCAAGTCGGGGCTTACATTGGCCGATAACTCTATCAAGCGGTAAACGCGTCAATCATTGTGTGGCACCTGTATGAACCTGAACCGGCCTGTAGAGATAGCAACACGACCGCAGTTGGCGCTGCAGTCTTATCTGGATGCGCTGCTTCAGGACGCCACTGAAGATTTGCCCGAAGTATTGCCAGCCGAACCGCAGTTCTCGGCTGAGGATGATTTCGAAGCGGCTGTGCGTGAAGAGCAGGAGCATGACAAGCGCATGCAGGCGCTGGCGACACCGATAGCCGTCGCCGTTGCCGCACCGGCACCTGTTGCTGTACCGGTTGCCGTTGCTGCACCTGTGGTGGTGCCCGTTGCGGCGCCAGTGGTGGCGCGGGTTGAAGTGGTTCCGGAAATCGCAGAAGTGGTTCCGGAACCAACCGTTGATTTGATCGAGCCGGTTGCCGAAGTACATCTCGCAACCGCCCAGGGCACACCGACACCGCCGCCTGCCAGCGACGGTCGACCAGCCTGGGCAGAGGAGCCGTTCGAATGCCTGTTGTTTGATGTCGCCGGCTTGACGTTGGCGGTACCGCTGGTTTGCCTGGGGTCGATTTATCCCTTGGCCGGTCATGATTTGACGCCGCTGTTTGGTCAGCCGGAGTGGTTCCTCGGAATCCTGCCGAGCCAGGGCGGCAACCTGAAAGTCCTGGATACCGCGCGCTGGATCATGCCGGATCGCTATCGCGATGATTTTCGTCAGGGCCTGCAGTATGTAATTTCGGTTCAAGGCTATGAGTGGGGGCTGGCGGTGCATCAGGTCAGCCGTTCGCTACGCCTTGATCCAAAGGAGATCAAATGGCGTACCCAGCGAGGGCAGCGTCCCTGGTTGGCGGGCACAGTGATAGAGCACATGTGCGCCTTGCTGGATGTTTCAGAGTTGGCCGAGTTGATAGCCAGTGGCGCGGTCAAGCAGATGCACAAAACCAAATAATCAAGAGGGGGCGTACAGCACGCTTCCTGCACAGCACACACGCGAGGGGTTGGGGTTATGAAGAAGTCGTCCGCACAAGGTTCCGAAGATCCTATTCTGCAGTGGGTTACTTTCCGCCTGGATAATGAGTCTTACGGCATCAACGTGATGCAGGTTCAGGAAGTGCTGCGCTACACCGAAATCGCTCCCGTACCGGGCGCCCCAAGCTACGTGCTGGGCATCATCAACCTGCGCGGTAACGTCGTGACCGTGATCGACACCCGTCAGCGTTTTGGCCTGGCACCGGTTGAAGTCAGCGACAACACCCGTATCGTGATCATCGAAGCTGACAAGCAAGTGGTCGGTATTCTGGTCGACAGCGTTGCTGAAGTGGTTTATCTGCGCCAGTCTGAGGTGGAAACTGCACCGAACGTGGGTAACGACGAATCCGCCAAGTTCATTCAGGGCGTCTGCAACAAGAACGGCGAACTGCTGATCCTTGTTGAGCTGGACAAGATGATGTCCGAAGAAGAGTGGTCCGAGCTGGAGAACATCTGATTGATTGAGGTAGCTGTCATTTTCCTGGGGGTTCTCTGGGTAGTGACCCTGGGTTGGTTCATCACTTACACCAAGCGCCAGCGCCAGCTCGAACTGAAAAGGGAAGAGCTGGACGTTTTGCGTGATCAGCGCTTTCGGGAGCTGGCCAGGCGGGTGGACCATTTCCAGAGCGGCACCGTCAAGATGGGTGAGGCCCTGCATGAGCTGCGGGCGACTGTCGGGCCTTTGCCCGACAAACTCACCGCATTGGAGCAGCGTGACCCATCAACCCTTTCTTTCGCCCAGGCCGCACGCCTGGTTGGCATGGGCGCCAGTGTCGATGAACTCACTCAGGCTTGTGGTTTGACTCAGGCAGAGGCTCAGTTGATGAGCAAGTTGCATAGTCATAATCAGGGGTGATATTGGACGCTCCTCCATCTTGTGGGGGGGCATATCCGTTTCTGCGTTGATGGCTGATATTGGTTGCGCTTTTACAGCGCGTCACTTTTGAACAGCCCAAAAGTAACCAAAAGGCTCTTGCCCCACCACTCGGTCCCTCGCCTAGGCTCGGCATACCCGCCCGCAGATCCTGAACCGTGGGCCGCCGCAACGGGCCATCCATGGCCCAATGCGGCTAACCCGGCGTCCTGCCGGGTTGCCGACGGTTCAGAATCTGCGTTCGGCCAGCGTGGTTTAACGGGGCGCCTCAGATCAAAATCAAAAGCGCGGCGGCCTGACAGCCGACCTGTTTTTCTTGGGTTTGCCGACATTCTGTAGGAGCTGCCGAAGGCTGCGAAGCGGGGTGTCAGACGATTTATTCGTTGGCTGTGGTGGCGTCTCGCGAACAAGTTCGCTCCTACCGGGGTGTTACCGCTATATCGCTTTGCTTTTGATCTGCTTTTGATCTTAAGCGCCCCGTTAAACCACGCCGGCCGGAATTCGATATTGCTGCGTGGGGGCTCTTGTTAAAGGAGGGGGCGGCAGGGATGCCGGTTTAGCCGCCTCAGGCCATGGATGGCCGGTGGCGGCGGCCCCACGCAGCAATGTCGGATTACGGGTGTGCCGAGCGACAGCGAGGCACCCAGTGGTGGGGCAAGAGCGCTTTGGTTACTTTTGTCTGGGCCGGCTTCCGGATTTTCGAAAGTGACGCGCCGTAAGGGCGCAACCAATATCCGCCATAACCCAGCAACGGATATGTACGCAAAGTAGCTTCACCACTTCGGCGTAATATCCCGCTCCACCGGCGGCGCATCCGGATCCTGACCCACCGGAAATTTGCCTTTCAAATGCCAGGCAAAGGCAATGATCTCCGCAATGGTCCGATACAGCGGCTCTGGAATGCTATCCCCCAGCTCCATACGCGCCAGTAACTTGACCAGCTCGGCATTCTCATAAATGGGCACTTCATACTCACGAGCAATGGCCAGAATGGCTTCGGCCAACTGATCGTCACCTTTGGCGCTCAAGGTCGGAGTGTGCGTGCCGTCGTAAGTCAGCGCGATCGCCTGACGCGGATTTTGATCGGGTTGGCTCATCAGGCGTTCTCGTCGATCCAGCGTTGTTGAAGGGTGGTGCGGGGGCCCTGATGCGGTACGCCCTGACTGCAGGCCAGTTCGCCCACCTCAAGGCCGGAGGCGATCAACCGCTCGCGCAAATACCCGAGCTCCTTGCTGATTAAAGCAGCACTGTCGGCGCGCTCGGCCCAGAGCTGGCTCGACAACTTGCCACGAAGCAGTTGCGCCTGAACCTGAAGTGCGCCGAGGGGCGTCAGGTCAAAGGCCAGGTCGATCTTCCAGAGTTTCTCCCGGACGTCCTTCGGCTCGCTGTCGTCCTTTTCCTGGTTGCTGTCTTTTTCCGGCATGTCTTCGCGCTGTATCTTGACCTGCATCGGGACGATGTCCTGACCGTTGCGCATCGGGATTTCCAGCTGCCAGGTGGTCAGTTGATTACCGTCAGCGTTGGTCCGGGTCTGTTCCAGGCTGCCCAGTTGATGGCTCTGCACGCGTGAAACGGCGGCGGCAGCGAGTTTGAGCAGAATCTCCAGATCATCCTCTTTGCCACCCTTGATCGCTCGCGAGGGCAGCGGGAAATGGACTGGCAATGGCGGCGGCGCGACCAGCCCCATGGTGCCCAGTGCGCTACGCAATACACCGGGCATGGTCCTCGCCAGCATGTTGGAAGCAGCGGCAGCGTCATAGCTGGTGTTGGCAGGCAGCCCCGGCAGCAACTGAGCGATGAGCTGCATCAGGTTGGCCTTCATGTCCGGCATCGCCATCGGGTTCATTCCCGAAAGCAGCTTGCTTTCCATGAACAGACCGCTGGCGTTGATCGCCTGGGCGACGACGCGGGGATTGGTCATTTGCTCCATGTCCGGCAAATCCGCCAGCAACTGCTGAATGCTCGCTTGCAACGGTGTTGAGGGTGCGGGTGTTGCAGAGCCAGAAGATGCAGGCGGCGGTTGAAGATTGCGCAGCGCGTTGATCAACACGTCCAGGGAACCCTGGCGGTTTTGCTGAGTGGTGAGTTGCTGGGTCACCGCCAATTGATCAAGGTTGCTGGGCAGCGGCACGAAATTGAGCGACTGGCTGCCCTGCACCTGAGCGCTCAGCAATGAGCCGGGTCGTAGCGGCTGAGGGCTTTCGATGCTCAGGCTGGTCCCCGCCAGGGCTGTATTGAGCAGGATCACAATGGATTTATAAAGCGCTGGCTGCGCGGCGGATGGTGTGCCGGGCTGCGCCGTCCCCAAGCCGGTCAACTGATTCACGGCATCGGCCACAACCTGCGTGGTCAGCACCCGGGCCTGCAGCAATGTGCCCTGCGGTAACTGTTCGGTGTCGATGCTGGTCTGCAGGTTGTTCAACGCAGTGTTGACCTGCTGCAAGGTCATGGTCAGTGCATTGGCAGACGCTTGCGAGATTGAAAGTGTAGTGCCGGGCGTGAGGGGCAGGGGACTGGTTACACTGACGCTGGTCTGTAGACCATTACTCAGCGCCAGCTTGATCAGTAACTGGAAATTCTGTTGCAGTTGCTTGAGGGTGATCACCTCGGCAGAGACAGTCTCGCCCGGCTTTATAAGGTTTTCCATCGGCTGGAGGAGTTGAAGCACTTGCGCCGGGGAGAGGCCTGCGCGGCCCAGAGCGGCAGCGGCGGTAGTCGGTTGAAGGCTGGTGATGTCACCTGTCATGGAATCGCGACCTGTTGAAAATGCCCTCTTGTGGCGGACATGCCATGTATAATGCGGCCCGCTGTAGCAGCCACTGATACAAATGAAGTTGCCAATATAACGGCCGTTTCAAAGCTGACTTGAACAGCCATTTCCTCAGACCGCATTTTCCGCGCTGTGTTCTGAAGCGACTATGCGGCACCGGGACCTCTGATGACTCCTTCTGCACCCTTTCTGCAAGCCATTGACCTGGCGTGTGAGCGCGACTGGCGAATGCTTTTCGAGCACCTCGACGTGCACGTACACGCTGGCGACCTGTTGCAGATCAGCGGCCCTAACGGCAGTGGCAAGACCAGTCTCTTGCGCCTGCTTTCCGGGCTTATGCAGCCGACTGCCGGTCAGGTACTGGTCAATGGTTTGCCGTTGAGCGAACAGCGGATCGAATTGGCCCGCAACCTGCTCTGGATCGGCCATGCTGCGGGCATCAAGGATTTGTTGAGCCCTGTGGAAAATCTTGCCTGGCTGAGTGCGCTGCATCGTCCGGTTGAATCGGCGGCCATCTGGCAGGCACTGGAGGCCGTCGGGCTTCGGGGTTTTGAAGACGTCCCGTGCCACACGTTGTCGGCCGGGCAGCAGAGGCGGGTCGCCCTGGCGCGTTTGTATCTGGATAGCCCGCCGATCTGGATCCTCGACGAGCCTTTCACCGCGCTGGACAAGCAGGGCGTCGCGCAACTGGAAGAACATCTGGCCGGGCATTGCGAGCGGGGCGGCATGATTGTGTTGACCACTCACCACACTTTGAGCCGCACACCGGCCGGTTATCGCGACATTGATCTGGGGCAATGGGCCGTATGAGTCATGTGTTTACCCTGCTGATCGCACGCGAGGCACGCTTGTTGTTCAGGCGTCCCGCCGAACTGGCCAATCCACTGGTGTTCTTTGCGATTGTCATTGCACTGTTCCCGTTGGCGGTCGGCCCGGAGACGCAACTGTTGCAAACCTTGTCGCCGGGATTAGTCTGGGTGGCGGCCTTGTTATCGGTGCTGCTCTCGCTGGACGGCCTGTTCCGTAGCGATTTCGAAGACGGCTCTCTGGAGCAATGGGTGCTTTCCTCGCACTCTCTGGCCATGCTGGTGCTGGCCAAAGTGCTGGCTCACTGGACCTTTTCCGGGCTGGCACTGGTATTGTTGGCGCCGCTGCTGGCACTGATGCTGGGTTTGCCCACGCAGTGCCTGCCGGTGTTGTTGCTGTCATTGCTGCTGGGGACGCCGGTATTAAGCCTGCTCGGTGCGGTCGGCGCAGCATTGACGGTGGGTTTGAAGCGCGGCGGTTTGTTACTGGCCCTGTTGATTCTGCCGTTGTATATCCCGGTTCTGATTCTGGGCAGTGGCGCGCTGCAGGCGGCATTGCAAGGTATGCCCGCGACGGGTTACCTGCTCTGGCTCGCCAGCCTGACCGCGCTTGCGGTCACCCTGACACCCTTTGCAATAGCGGCTGGCCTGAAGATCAGCGTCGGCGAATAAATGAGGTTCTGCCTGAATGACTCGTTTAGTCAGCAGCAAACCCGAGCGACACCGTGAGAAGGCAGTTTGATGAAAGGCAGCGTGATGAAAGACAACGCCAAACGCGGGTTGAGCTGGGCCTGGTTCCACAAGCTCGGCTCACCTAAATGGTTTTACAGTATCAGCGGACGCCTGCTGCCCTGGTTGAGTATCGCCGCGGTATTGCTGATCGGTATCGGCGTCGTCTGGGGGTTGGCTTTTGCGCCACCGGATTACCAGCAGGGCAACAGCTTTCGCATCATCTATATCCATGTTCCGGCCGCCATGCTCGCGCAGTCCTGCTATGTGATGCTGGCGGTCTGCGGCGTGGTCGGGCTGGTGTGGAAAATGAAACTTGCCGACGTCGCGCTGCAAAGTGCTGCGCCCATTGGTGCCTGGATGACGGCACTGGCGCTGATCAGCGGCGCTATCTGGGGCAAGCCCACCTGGGGCTCGTGGTGGGTCTGGGACGCGCGTCTGACCTCAATGCTGATTTTGCTGTTCCTGTATCTGGGCCTGATCGTCCTCAGCAACGCCATCAGCAACCGTGACAGCGCCGCCAAGGCCTGCGCAGTGCTGGCCATTGTCGGTGTGATCAATATTCCGATCATCAAGTACTCGGTGGAGTGGTGGAGCACCCTTCATCAAGGCGTGACGTTCAGCCTGACGGAAAAGCCGGCGATGCCTGCGGAAATGTGGCTGCCATTGCTGTTTACGGTGCTGGGCTTCTATTGCTTCTTCGGCACGATCGTTTTGCTGCGCATGCGCCTCGAGGTGCTCAAGCGTGAGGCCCGTGCCAGTTGGGTCAAGGCTGAAGTGCTCAAATCCCTGGGGCAGCCGCCAGTGAAGGGGGATGCACAATGAAATTTGATTCATTCGGCGAATTTCTGGCCATGGGGCATCATGGTCTGTTCGTCTGGTCGGCCTATGGCATCTGTTTCGTGGTGCTGGCGATCAATGTGGCGTTGCCGTTGCTCGCCCGTCGGCGTTACCTGCAACAAGAGGCGCGTCGCCTGCGCTGGGAGAAACAGAAGTGAATCCGCTGCGTAAAAAGCGCCTGTTGATCATCGTGGCGATCCTCGCCGGTGTCAGCATCGCCGTCACTCTGGCCTTGAGTGCCTTGGAAGAAAACATCAACCTGTTCTACACCCCGACCCAGATCGCCAATGGCGAAGCGCCGCTGGACACTCGGATTCGTGCGGGCGGCATGGTGGAAAAAGGCTCGTTGCAGCGCTCGCCGGACTCGCTGGACGTGAAGTTCGTCGTCACCGATTTCAACAAGGCCGTGACCATCACCTACCGCGGCATCCTGCCGGACCTGTTCCGTGAAGGGCAGGGCATTGTTGCGCTTGGCAAGCTCACCGCAGACGGCGTGGTCGTGGCCGATGAAGTGCTGGCCAAGCACGATGAAAAGTACATGCCGCCGGAAGTCACCAAGGCGCTCAAGGAAAGCGGTCAACCCGCCCCGATTTCCTCAACACCATCGAAGCAGGGCTGATCATGATTCCTGAACTCGGCCATCTGGCCATGATTCTGGCGCTTTGCTTCGCCGTCGTGCAGGCCAGCGTGCCTTTGATTGGCGCCTGGCGTGGCGACCGGATGTGGATGGGCCTCGCACAACCTGCTGCCTGGGGACAATTCAGCTTTCTGGTCTTCGCCTTCGGTTGTCTGACCTATGCGTTCATGACCGACGACTTTTCCGTGGCTTATGTCGCTGAAAACTCCAACAGCGCCTTGCCCTGGTACTACAAGTTCAGCGCGGTATGGGGCGCACACGAAGGCTCGTTGCTGCTCTGGGCGCTGATTCTTGGTGCCTGGACTTTTGCCGTTTCGGTATTTTCCCGTCAGTTGCCGCAAGTGATGCTGGCCCGTGTACTGGCAGTCATGGGCATGATCAGCGTCGGCTTCATGCTGTTCCTGATCCTGACATCCAACCCGTTTTCCCGAATTCTGCCGCAGGTGCCCACCAACGGCCGCGACCTGAACCCGCTGCTGCAGGATATCGGCCTGATCGTCCATCCGCCGATGCTCTACATGGGTTATGTCGGTTTCTCGGTGGCGTTCGCGTTTGCCATTGCCGCGTTGCTGGGCGGGCGGCTTGATGCTGCATGGGCGCGCTGGTCACGTCCATGGACCATCGTCGCCTGGGCATTCCTGGGGATCGGTATCACCCTGGGCTCATGGTGGGCTTATTACGAGCTTGGCTGGGGCGGCTGGTGGTTCTGGGACCCGGTGGAAAATGCCTCGTTCATGCCATGGCTGGTTGGCACTGCGCTGATTCACTCCCTGGCAGTGACCGAAAAACGTGGCGTGTTCAAAAGCTGGACCGTACTGCTCGCCATCGCTGCTTTTTCCCTCAGCCTGCTGGGGACATTCCTGGTTCGCTCCGGCGTTCTGACCTCGGTGCATGCCTTCGCATCCGACCCGGAACGCGGCGTGTTCATCCTGATTTTCCTGCTGTTCGTGGTCGGCGGTTCGCTGACCCTGTTTGCCTTCCGCGCGCCAGTGGTCAAAAGCCACGTTGGTTTCGGTCTGTGGTCCCGTGAAACCCTGCTGCTGGGCAATAACCTGGTGTTGGTGGTGGCGGCCTCGATGATTCTGCTTGGTACGCTGTATCCACTGGTTCTCGACGCCATGAGTGGCGCGAAAATGTCTGTAGGCCCGCCATACTTCAACGCGTTGTTCGTGCCATTGATGGGCTTGCTCATGGCGGTCATGGCCATTGGTGTGCTGGTGCGCTGGAAAGACACTCCGGTCAAATGGCTGGCAAGCATGCTCGCGCCGGTGCTGATCGGCAGCGCCGTGCTGGCGGTCATCGCCGGTTTCGCCATGGATGATTTCCACTGGGCCGTCATGGCAACTTTCATGCTGGCCGCCTGGGTGTTGCTGGCGGGTGTCCGGGACCTGTTGGACAAGACCCGCCACAAAGGCTTGATCAAAGGCTCGCGGAGCATGACTCGCAGTTACTGGGGGATGCAGCTTGCTCATATCGGCATCGCGGTGTGCGCCCTGGGCGTGGTGTTGTCCAGCCAGAACAGTGCCGAGCGTGACCTGCGCCTGTCGCCGGGCGAGTCCATGGAACTGGGCGGTTACACGTTCGTGTTCGAAGGTGCGCGGCATTATCAGGGGCCGAATTTCACCTCGGATCGCGGCACCGTTCGCGTGCTCGAGGACGGTAAGCAAGTGACCATCCTGCACCCCGAGAAACGTCTCTACACCGTGCAGCAATCGATGATGACCGAAGCCGGTATCGACGCTGGTTTCACCCGTGACCTGTATGTCGCTATGGGTGAGCCATTGGGCGACGGTGCCTGGGCGGTGCGTGTTCACGTCAAACCATTCGTGCGCTGGATCTGGTTCGGTGGATTGATCACCGCATTGGGCGGCGTGCTGGCAGCGATGGACAAGCGTTATCGGGTGAAGGTCAAAAGCAAGGTGCGTGATGCCTTGGGTCTGGAGGCTGCGGCATGAGGCGCTGGGTTCTGGCTGTTCCGTTGTTTCTCTTCCTTGGGGTGGTGGTGTTTCTGCTTTATCCGGCACTCTACAAAGATCCGTCCGAGCTGCCATCGGCTTTGATCGACAAGCCGTTCCCGGAGTTTTCCCTGCGTGATGTGCAAAGCGACCGGATCATCACCCGTGCTGATCTGCTGGGTAAGCCGGCACTGGTCAACATCTGGGGCACCTGGTGTGTCGCCTGCCGGGTCGAGCATCCTGTCCTGAACAAACTGGCCCAGCAGGGCGTGGTGATCTACGGCGTCAACTACAAGGACATCAATGCTGATGCCTTGAAGTGGCTGAAGGAATTCCATAACCCGTATCAGTTGAACATTCGTGACGACGAAGGCAGCCTCGGCTTGAACCTTGGCGTCTATGGCGCACCGGAGACCTTCCTGATCGACAGCAAAGGCATCATTCGTCACAAGTTTGTCGGTGTGGTGGATGAAACCGTATGGCGTGAAAAACTGGCTGGCTTGTATCAGGGCCTTGTGGATGAGGCGCGTCAATGAAGCGTTTATTCGCCGCCGTTGTTTTCAGCCTTGGCATTGTCAGCGTGGCGCATGCCGCCATCGACGCTTACGAGTTTCGTGATGACGCCGAGCGGGCCCGCTATTCCGAGTTGACCAAGGAGTTGCGTTGCCCCAAATGCCAGAATCAGGACATCGCCGACTCCAACGCGCCGATCGCTGCTGATCTGCGCAAAGAGATCTTTCGCATGCTCGGCGAAGGGCAGAGCAATCAGCAGATCATCGACTTCATGGTTGATCGCTACGGTGACTTCGTGCGCTACAAGCCTGCCCTCAGCGCCAAGACCTGGCTGCTGTGGTTCGGGCCTGCCGGTTTGTTGATCGGTGGCCTGGTGGTGATTGGTGTGATTGTCGTGCGTCGTCGTGGCCAGGGTCGCGAGGAAAATGATGTGCTTTCCGACGAGGAGCGTCAGCGCCTCGCAAATCTGCTGGATAAAAACCGCGAATGATTGATTTCTGGCTAGCCGCCGGCCTGCTGTTGCTGGTGGCCATGAGTTTCCTGCTGATCCCCGTCCTGCGTGGTCGTCGCGCGCAAAGTGAAGAAGATCGCACCGCGCTCAACGTTGTCCTGTATCAGGAGCGCGTCGCTGAACTGCAAGGTCAGCAAGAGGAGGGCGTGCTGACCTCGACGCAAATGGACAGCGGTCGCGCCGAAGCGGCCCGTGAGTTGCTGGCAGACACCGAGGGCGCTGAACCATTGCGTACCTCGCGTCTTGGCAAGACTTTGCCATTGCTGGCCGCGTTTCTGGTGCCTTTGATGGGCATCGCGCTCTATATGCATTTTGGCGCCAGCGACAAAGTCGAACTGACCCGCGAATTTGCCCAGCCTCCAGGCTCTATTGCCGAGATGACCAATCGCCTGGAGCGTGCCGTCAAAGCCCAACCGGATTCGGCAGAGGGTGTGTACTTCCTGGCTCGTACCTACATGGCTCAGGATCGCCCGGCTGATGCCGCCGCCATGTTCGAACGAGCGGTGGCACTGGCAGGTCGTCAGCCCGAAGTGCTTGGTCAGTGGGCGCAAGCGTTGTACTTCGCCAGTAACAAGAAATTCAGCCCTCAGGTGCAAGCCTTGACCAATGAAGCGTTGCAGGGCGACCCCAAGGAAGTCACCAGTCTTGGCCTGTTAGGGATTGCTGCTTTTGAAAGCCAGCATTATCAACAGGCTGTTGATTACTGGAAGCGCCTGCTGGCTGTGCTGCCTGCGCAGGATCCTTCCCGGCAAGCACTGGAAGGTGGTATTGCCCGTGCCACTGAAAAGCTCACTGAAAGCGGTGGCAAGGTCGAACAGCCTGCCGCCGCCGTTGCTAAAGCTGCATCTATCAAAGTGCGTGTCACTCTGGCCGCTGACCTGAAGGCCAAAGTAGCGCCGGGTGACAGCGTATTCATCTTCGCCCGCGCGGTAGGCGGCCCTCCGGCGCCATTGGCGGTCAAACGGGTGACGGTGGCGGACTTGCCCATTGAAGTCGAACTGGGCGATGCCGACGCGATGATGCCGCAACTGAAACTGTCGAACTTTCCGGAAGTCCAACTCGTGACGCGGATATCCCGTGCAGGTCAGCCGACCACCGGCGAGTGGATCGGCCGCAGCAAGCCGCTGGCAAGCAATACCAAGGCCTTGCAGGCACTGACCATCGACAGCCCTGATCAGTAGAGAGCACGCTTATGTACCGCGCAGCCGCACGTATTACGTTATTGGGTCTGGTTATGGGCTTGAGCGCCTGTGCGGTCCAGCCCACCGGACCGCGCAGTCAGGAACCGATCCCGACGCTACCTGGTAAATCCCAACCCGGCACGCCGAGCACACCAGCACCCACGCCTGCCCCGAAAGCTCCGGCAGCAGGCCCGAAGACCTCCAGCAACTTCGCCCCGCCACCGGGTGGCAACAGCCACTGGGATGCGCGCCTGGGTGTGCACGTTCTGGACGACGAGACCGACACCTTCTACCGCCAGCGCACCTATTACCGCTGGAACAACGGCTGGACCTGGTCCACTGGCCGTAACGGGCCATGGCAGGAGACGGATTCCAGCGGTGTGCCGGCGGGGTTGGGTAAGCAGTTCGGTAATTGATTGAGATCGCACAGCTCCCCAGGAGCGAGTTCATCGCGAAACAGTATCCGATTCCCCAAGGCCTAAGCCTTGCAAGCATGCGTAACGCCGCTCGGTTGATCCTTCCTGGTTCAGCGTTTGCCTGAAAATATTCTTTAGGAGCAATCGGAGCTTGCGACGGCCGCGAGGCAGTGTATCGGGCTCTGCACCTGTCTCTCGATGCTCGTGAGTGCCCCAAGTTTGCAACTGGATTGCGATCCACAACACAGAAACGACGACCCATGGATGGACGCTTGATCTGTGCTTCAAACATATCAACCGGAAACAATCGTGGAATAAAGCTTTTTGATATAAGGCAATGCAGGCTTCATTCGATTGTTTGTACATGGGTGTCATTGGTCTAGGTGGGTAAGTTTAGAAGTATCATGCGAATGGAAGTTATAGATTGCCTTTTAATAGCCAAAACGTCTTCACCTAGGGTTGTATTGTTTCTTTGTTGGGTGTTTCATGGAGGCGTAGGTAGGGGTGATCATTCGTAAATGCGCCGCTTGGAACAGTAACTAAATAACGGTTGTGGGGTTTAAGAACGCTGTTCATGAAGTAAGAATACCGTTTTTTTGCACTGCCCTCCACAGGCCAATTTATAAATGCTTTTCAGTGTTTTTACGGCGGTATGAAATTGCGGCATGATTGCGGTGCTTACTATAGGTGATTGTATAAATCATGTTCTCGTGACTCGGTTGTACCTTTATAGGTATAAGGGTTGACGGGCAATGATTCAAATAACTTAACGGTTAGTTGTCTATAATATAGGTGATGCCATGGTTACCCAGTCTCAATTTGCTCAACCTATCCCTCCCCCCACTATCGATAGCGTGGTAGATAGTCAATTAGAATTTGTGCCGGACGGTGGCGACACTAACGATTATAGGTTTACGTTGTCGGGAAAGGTGGGGTTCGTTGGAGATGCGGTGGTCTCTATATTTATTAATGGAGCCGTCACAGTGCGGGTTGGGGCGAGCGACGGGAATTGGTCTGCAAATTTGCGAGTATTCGCGGTGGGAAATCAATGTTTTATTGCTCAGTCATCTAGCAGTCCCCAAGATTCTGAGCCATGGTTGATCAATGTATTGGGTTGGGATTATCCCGTCATTGATGGCGCCGTTGATTCATCAGGCAGACCTATACCAAACGGTGGCACCACTGCAGATACCCGGCTTAGTCTGTCGGGTACGGTGGTTGAACAAACGATGGTGGATATCCTTGATAACGGCCTTCTTGTCTCCAGAGCTTTTCCAGATGAGGATAAGAAGTGGACAGCGCTGGTGCAAACGCTGACGGTGGGCACCCACAGCTTTACTGCGCGCGCATACAGTAACGGTGCGGTGTCAGCGCCTTGGCTGATCACTGCGACTAATCCATAGGGTTAAGAGTTAAACCTGCGTATACCCTGGGGTTGGAAAACCGTCGGCCGCCTCGATGGCGTTAAGGGCGTTGCGGGAGCCGCTGCCATATGCTGTTTCTAAAACAGGAGACTTTACATCGAGATGATAGGATCGTATTTCTCTGATGCAAAATATAGCGGCTTTGTCAAAGGGCTTTAATCAATAAGTTTTAATAGTTCGAGTTCAGTTCTCGTGTGTTTTTGATTGGCTCATGAGGGCTGTTCTTCATAGGGCTATATCGATAAGTCCTGGAGTTGGGCGCCGGTACGTAGCGCTTGCCGGGATTTTGGCTAAGCAGTAAGGACTTATACGCGTGGAGCTTGCCCGGCAGCTTTTAAACGCAAAGCGGAGTCATACTCCATCCAGATAGCTATCATGTTAAGAGGGTTTTGTTATGGACGCCAAAAACCAGGCTAGGGCAGGTGAGGTAGAAGAGGAGTTCACCCTTCCTTTTAAAGTCAAATATATCGGTCACGCTGTTTTCGGGCTGGCTCGCCATGCGGGAGGCAAGCTCTATCTGGGACTGCAGGGAGTTGGAGTCGGTTATATTGTGATCGCTCGATTGCGAGCAGACAATACGCTTGATCCTGATTACGGTGCAGACGGTAATGGTACTGTTATGGTCAAATTTACTAATGTAGATCTTAGTCGTGATCCCATTGGGATCGCGATGGTGCTACAAGACGACGGTGGAGTTACCCTTGTGGTACGTGATTTTGTCAGCGGGCTCACCGTAGGATTAGTAAAAATCAACGTCGATGGTCGGCTAGACGAGGCATTTGGCGACAAGGGAGTTATTATTCATACTATTCCGCGACCGCAAAGCGACGGCTTACCACTGGTTCAGACTGAAACGTTGTCTGATTCCGAGGCTGAAAGTAAGTTTTCTGATGGTGCGGGCGTTGCTGTATTTGGGGCGGGTCAACTGTTGTATTTCAGTAATTCCTATAAGTTCTCTGACCCCAGTGCTCATATTGGGGTGGTGGCGAAATTCATGCCTGATGGTAGCAGGGATCAAAACTTTGGTGAGGAAGGCGTCTTGTATGTCAAACACCCAGGGTTTCCCGGATCTTCTATTCAAATACGCGGAGCTATTGAGTTAACAGACGGACGAATACTTGTATTTGGTTCCATCACTACAAGTGACAATACAACAGGGATGATGGTCAGGTATCTCGCTTCGGGCGCACTGGACCAGACATTTGGAAATAACGGATTTGTAATGACTGCTCCATCCGCTGAGTTCCCGGCTGATCGGGCTGACGTAATCTATAACGCGGTGGTCGAGTGTACAGATAAATCTCTGCTAGGGTCGGGGCAGTTAACGGTGTCATCATCCGCGCGGCTCGATGGTTACGGAGTGGTCGCTCATATAGAAAATAATGGGACTTATCGCTTGTCATTCAATGGCGGTAATCCTTTGTTTTATAATGCGTTGGGATATGCGGAGTATTTTACGGAGATTGCTGTTCAGCGTGATGATAAAATTGTAGCGGTGGGTCCTTCTAATCAAAGCAATACGGCGTCATCATTTCTTCTCGTTCGGTTTAATCCCGATGGATCTAGGGATACCTCATTCGGTGAGGGGGGCAGAGTGGTGAAGACGCATGCTCCAGGTGTGAACTCTCCCGGTTCAATATTACTGGAGGGAGATACTTCAATTATTGTGGCCGGTCTTCATGGCGTTTCAACTGATGATGTCCAACCCTTGATTATAAAATTCAGGTTATGAGTGGTAAAGGCTTGTTAAATGCTTGTAAATAGAGGTGAGGAAGATATTTGTTTTGTTAATTGTAGGCTAAAATTGCGTGGTTCCACTGGCCGTAACGGGCCATGGCAGGAGACGGATTCCAGCGGTGTGCCGGCGGGATTGGGTAAGCAGTTCGGGAATTGAAGTGGATCCTGTTCCCCTCAAGGAAACTGTAACTACCTGATTGGAATTCTTTCTCACCTGTAGGAGCGCGCTTGCCCGCAATAAAGGCACCTCGATCTAACCGAGAATTGCATTCAGCCATATCGCGGGCAAGCCTCGCTCCCA
>NZ_JACONW010000120.1 GCF_014357575.1 Pseudomonas folii
CCACGTCCCGGGCATCAGCGCCATCTATTCAAAGGAATCGATCATGACAACCGAACAACTTCTCACCACCCCGCTCCACGCCCTGCACCGTGAACTCGGTGCCAGGATGGTGCCCTTCGCGGGCTACGACATGCCGGTGCAATACCCGGCTGGCGTGATGAAAGAACACCTGCATACCCGTGAAAAAGCCGGGTTGTTTGACGTGTCGCACATGGGCCAGATTCGCCTGACGGGTGCCGATGCAGCCAAAGCACTGGAAGCTCTGGTGCCGGTGGACATCATCGACTTGCCCGTCGGCATGCAGCGTTACGCCATGTTCACCAATGAAACCGGCGGCATTCTCGACGACTTGATGGTCGCCAACCTTGGCAATGATCAACTGATGCTGGTGGTCAATGCCGCCTGCAAGAACGAAGACCTGGCTCACCTGCAGAAACACCTGGGCAGCCACTGTGAAATCCAGCCCCTGTTTGAAGAACGCGCCCTGCTCGCCCTGCAAGGTCCGCAAGCGGTAACGGTGTTGGCGCGTCTGGCTCCGGAAGTCGCAAAAATGACCTTCATGCAGTTCGCCAGCGTGCAGTTGCTGGGTATTGACTGCTACGTCAGCCGCTCAGGTTACACCGGCGAAGACGGCTACGAAATTTCCGTTCCGGCTGATCAGGCTGAAACACTGGCCCGACGCTTGTTGGCCGAACCGGAAGTGGCCCCGATTGGCCTGGGTGCACGTGATTCACTGCGTCTGGAAGCAGGCTTGTGCCTGTACGGCCACGACATGAATACCGAGACCACGCCTGTCGAAGCCAGCCTGCTGTGGGCAATTTCCAAGGTTCGGCGCGCAGATG
This sequence comes from Pseudomonas folii, assembly GCF_014357575.1. Taxonomy (GTDB): domain Bacteria; phylum Pseudomonadota; class Gammaproteobacteria; order Pseudomonadales; family Pseudomonadaceae; genus Aquipseudomonas; species Aquipseudomonas folii. The sequence goes on from NZ_JACONW010000120.1 coordinate 843, forward strand.
GCGCACGAGCGGGTGGTTTCCCGGGCGCAGAGCAGATCTTCGCTCAACAGCAGACAGCCCCCGCCCGCAAACGCGTTGGCCTGCTGCCACAGGAACGCACTCCGGTGCGCGAAGGCACAGAAATCGTCGATGCCGATGGTAACTCCATTGGCACTGTATGCAGCGGTGGCTTCGGACCCAGCCTTGGCGGTCCTTTGGCGATGGGTTATTTGAACAGCGCGTTTACAGCACTGGGCACTCAAGTCTGGGCGGTAGTGCGCGGCAAGCAAGTACCGATGCTTGTCAGCAAAATGCCTTTCGTTGCACAACGTTACTATCGCGGGTAAGTGACGGTCGCGGCAGAAGGACGAAAGCGGCTGATTAACGGCGTCAAAAAAACAGGGCGGCTGACACCGAGTTTGGCCGCCTGTATTACACGCACTAAACAGCAGCGTAACAGCTAAAATAGCGCACTCGAAGAGTGCACTTAACAGTAAAAAACTATCGATTCACAGTAAGTGGTAAATATTTTAAAACGCCGCAAAACCTCCTGAATACGGGCGCCAGACAGGGGCTTGTGTTTGTAACAAGAGTTAGCGTAGAGTTTCCCAACTGTGTTTGCATGGGTCGCTGAATCGGGACCTGGGCAGTAGCGCCAAGTTTGCTACAACCCGCTCTACGCTTCTTAAATTCCTGCAACCAGCCCAGTACTCTTTCATGTGAAAGAGGCTGTCATCAATTCAAGTTCCAGGGAATAAGAAAATGGCTGAACGTCAGAGCGGTACCGTCAAGTGGTTTAACGACGAGAAAGGTTTTGGCTTTATCACTCCAGAAAGCGGTCCGGATCTGTTTGTACACTTCCGCGCTATTCAGGGTAATGGCTTCAAGAGCCTGAAAGAAGGTCAGAAGGTGACTTTCGTTGCTGTGCAAGGCCAGAAAGGTATGCAGGCTGACGAAGTTAATCCCGAAGCGTAAGCCTTGGAACATGAAAAGCCCTCTGGTATTGATATCAGGGGGCTTTTTTATGGGCGCGAGTCAGTAACATGCGCTCTTTCAATGACTGAGAGCCGCTGCCATGCCCCGACACATGCTTAGCCCGTCAGGTGACTTCCCGCCCGCGAGCCTGGGCCGCCGCTTCGCTGCGATCTGCTATGACGCGCTGCTTTGCTTTGCTCTGCTGCTGGTGACGGCGTTTGTCTACAAGCTGGTGTTGATGGCGTTTATTGGCGAGGCTCGGCTGAAGGCGCTATCGGAATCAGGCTCGCTGGACGGCGACCCTTTCCTGTCTACGATTTTGCTGCTGGTAATATTTGGATTCTTCGCCAAGTTCTGGACTCACTCAGGGCAAACGCTGGGCATGCAGGTATGGGGTATCCGCGTGCAAAACGCCGATGGCAGCGGAATCAGCCTGCTGCAAGCGCTGCTGCGCTTTATGGTGTCCATCGCATCGTGGCTGTGTTTAGGCCTGGGGTTTATCTGGGCGTTGCTTGATAAGCAGAATCGCAGCTGGCATGACCTTTATTCCAACAGCCAGTTGGTGCGGGTGCCGAAGCAGAGGTAGAACAGCTCATCTTTGCGGCTGGGTGGTGCCATTAGATCCTACAGCTGGATCGCGGTCCGGTAGGAAGCAACTTGTTGGCGAACGGGGCTGACGCGGTTATTCAGGCACACCGCCTCGCGAACAAGTTCGCTCCTACCCGCTGCTGCGTGGGCTTTACATCGTCATCGCGGGCGCTTTCCTACAGCTGGATCGCGATCCGGTAGGAGGCAACTTGTTGGCGAGAGGGCTTGATGCGGCAATTCAGGCCTGACGCCTCGCGAACAAGTTCGCTCCTACCCGCTAGCGCAGTTATGTAGGAGCTCGCTTACCCGCGATAGCCTTGGTATGTCCGCCACGGTACTTTACAGCGCACACAAAAAAGCCGACACGAAGTCGGCTTTTTCACAGCAGCAGAACCTTACCCGGCCCTGCGCAACAACAGCACCCCGGCCAGCGCACAGACACCCGCTGGCACCAGCACTGCAAACAACGGCGAGAAGCCAAACACAAGGCTCGATGGCCCCAGCAGGTCCTGCACGATGCGGAAGGTGAAACCCACCAGCACGCCGGTAAACACCCGTTGGCCCAGCGTCACGGACCGCAGCGGACCGAAGATGAAGGAGATAGCCATCAACACCAGCGCGACCGTTACCAGCGGCTGCAGAACCTTGGTCCAGAACGCCAGCCAGTAACGCCCGTTGCTCAGGCCTTGGTCAGCCAGGTAGTGCGCGTATTGCCACAAGCCGGTAATCGACAGCGAGTCCGGCGGCATCACGACCGTGCTGAGCAACTGCGGGCTCAACGCAACGTCCCAACGCTCGTCAGCCGTCTTGATCACCTCAGTGCTGCCATCGCGGAAGAAGGTAGTGGAGATGTCGCTCAGCGACCAATGATCTTCGTTGAACTTGGCCTGCCTGGCGAAGCTGGCACTGAGCATGTGACGCTCATTGTCGAAGCGATAACGGGTCACGCCGTACAGAATGCCGTTAGGTTGCACCGAGTTGATGTGAATGAACTCATCGCCCTGGCGGTGCCACATACCATGGCGAGCACTTTGTGCATCACCACTGCCCTGCGCCAGAGAACGATTGGCCTGGGCCTGGTTCTCGGCTGCCGGGGCCACATACTCGCCAATCAGCACACCGGCAATCATCAGCACCAGCATCGGCTTCATGACCGCCCAGACGATACGTCCAATGGACACACCCGCAGCACGCATGATGGTCAATTCGCTGCTGCTGGCCAGGCTACCCAAGCCAATCAGGCAACCAATGAGCGCAGCCATCGGCAGCATTTCATACACACGCCGTGGCGCGGTCATCAATACGAAGCTGCTGGCGTCCAGCAAGGTGTAGCTGTCGCTGACGTCACCCATTTCATCGATAAAGGCGAACAACGAAGCCAGACCGAGAATGATCCCGAGAACCGCCAGGATGGCAACGAAAACGCTTTTACCAATGTAACGATCGAGCTTAACCATGAGCCACCTCCGACGCGGTGCGGCGACTCGCCATCTTCAAGCGCAGCGGCTCCCAGTACAAAAGACCAAGGCCGATCAACAGAAACAGTACATGTACCCACCAGATACCGAGCGCCATGGGCAGCTTGCCTTTCTCAAGTGCACCGCGCACCGCGATCAGCATAGTGAGGTAAGCCATATAAAGAAGGATCGCAGGCAGCAGTTTCAGATAACGGCCCTGACGCGGATTGACCCGGGAAAGCGGCACGGCCATCAAGGTCACGATAAACACCAGAATCGGCAGCGAGATACGCCATTGCAGTTCGGCCTTGTTGCGCAGGACATCGCTGCCGAACAGCTCGGACGTCGGTATGGCTTCGCGGTCAGTGATTTCGTCGCTGATGTCAGGCTTGGGCAGCATCGCGCCGTAAGTGTCGTACTTGATCGCTCGATAGTCGGCCTCACCCGGATTGCCGTCGTAGCGATAGCCGTTTTCCAGGATCAGGAAGCGGTTACCGTCAGGCTTGATCTCCTGGTGACCTTTTTCTGCCACCAGAACGGTAATCCCGCGATCCTTGCTCTTGTCGGAAGAAACGCGCTTTTCCGAAATGAATACACCGCCCAGATTCGAACGATCATCAGAAAGCTCTTGGGTATAAGTGACACGAGTACCGTCGCGCAGGGCCTGGAAGCGGCCTGGCACCAACGTATCGAATTCAGTCATCGCGTCCTGCTTGTTGATCAGCAGGGAAAACTGCGTCGCGCCCTGCGGTGCCAGGCTGAAGCTCAGCCAGGCAACCAGCAGCGCCACCACGGTCGCTGGCGCCATGGTCATCCACAGCAAACGCTGCTGGCTCATGCCGGTGGCGGCAAGCACGGTCATTTCGCTTTCGAGATAGAGCCGACCGTAAGCCAGCAGAATCCCCAGAAACAGACCCAGCGGGAGGATCAGTTGCAGGAAGCCGGGCATACGAAAGCCCATGATCATGAACAGAACGCCCGGATCCAGTGCCCCGGACGCGGCCTGCGCGAGGTACTTGATGAAGCGTCCGCTCATGATGATTACCAACAACACAGCGCTCACAGCGCTCAAGGTAACCAGCACTTCTCGGGACAGATAACGAAAGACGATCAAACCAGACACTCCAGGGTCGCCAGGCTCAGGCAGCCAGACAAGAAAAGGTACTAGCAGTGGCGGCAGATTCAACACGGGTCTGCCAAAAAATATGCGGCATTATCCTGTGAATGAGGTCCTCTGTCACTGCGTCACCCGGATAGTTCTCTCGGAAACGTCCTGCACAGAGCCACACTCACATGTTTTCCGGGGTTGTCAGCGGTCCCGTGGCGGGGTCAAACTGCGGGCCTTGTCGTTGGCATGTTGATGCGAAACACACGCTCCCTGCCGCGCACGTCATTCATTTCGCGATAGCTCATCGTTTATTCGGGGACCCCGACATGGAATTGGTTGTTAAAAGCGTAAGCCCAGAAACCTTGAAAACCGCGACCCTGGTAGTCGCCGTAGGCGAAGGTCGCGCGCTCAGCGATGCCGCAAAAACCGTAGACGCCCTGAGCGGCGGTGCCATCAGCGCAGTGCTGAAACGCGGTGATCTGATCGGCAAAGTGGGGCAAAGCCTGCTCCTGCACAACCTGCCCAATTTGAAAACCGAGCGCGTTTTGCTGGTCGGCACTGGTAAAGAGCCCGAATTGTCTGACCGTCAATTCAAGAAAATCATCAGCGCCGTGCTGTCGACTCTTAAAGGTCTGGGCGGCAGCGACGCCGCCATCGCTCTGGATCAGGTCGTCGTCAAAAATCGCGACACTTACGGCAAGGCACGCTTGCTGGTGGAAACCCTGGCCGACGGCGAATATGTTTTTGATCGTTTCAAGAGCCAGAAAGCCGAAGCCAAAGCGCTGAAAAAAGTCACCCTGCTGACCGACAAAATCAGCGTCGCCGATGTAGAGCGTGCAGCGACTCACGCTCAGGCCATCGCTACCGGTATGGCCTTGACCCGCGATCTGGGCAACATGCCGCCGAACATCTGCCACCCGACTTATCTGGGCGAACAAGCCAAGGCGTTGGGCAAAGCGCACAAAAACCTCAAGGTTGAAGTTCACGACGAGAAAAAACTCGCCGAACTGGGCATGGGTTCGTTCCTTGCCGTGGCACAGGGCAGCGCTCAGCCGCCACGCCTCATCGTCATGAACTACTCCGGCGGCAAGAAAAGCGAAAAGCCTTTCGTACTGGTCGGTAAAGGCATCACCTTCGATACCGGCGGCATCAGCATCAAACCTGCTGCGGGCATGGACGAGATGAAGTTCGACATGTGTGGCGCTGCCAGCGTGTTCGGTACCCTGCGCGCCGTGCTGGAACTGCAACTGCCGATCAACCTGGTGTGCGTCATCGCCGCCGCCGAGAACATGCCGAGCGGCACCGCGACTCGTCCTGGCGACATCGTCACCACCATGAGCGGGCAGACGGTGGAAATCCTCAACACCGACGCCGAAGGCCGTCTGGTGCTGTGTGATGCGCTGACCTACGCCGAGCGCTTCAAGCCTCAGGCCGTGATCGACATCGCCACCCTGACCGGCGCTTGTGTCGTCGCATTGGGCGGTCACACGTCCGGTCTGCTGGGTAACAACGATGCGCTGATCAATCAATTGCTCGACGCGGGCAAGTTTGCCGACGACCGCGCATGGCAGTTGCCGTTGTTCGATGAATATCAGGAGCAACTGGACAGCCCGTTTGCGGACATCGCCAATATTGGTGGCCCGAAAGGCGGCACCATCACCGCAGCCTGCTTCCTGTCGCGATTCACCAAAACCTACGAATGGGCGCACCTGGACATCGCCGGCACAGCCTGGCTGAGCGGCGGCAAGGACAAGGGCGCCACTGGCCGTCCGGTTCCATTGCTGACCCAATACCTGCTGGACCGCGCAGGCGCATAAGGAAAACCGGGGCGGTTGCAGTCATATGGAAAAAAACGCAGCCCTGTAGGAGCTCACGAGCAACGCGAGGCAGCGATGGCGGTTTTCCTGATACACCGCTATCGCGGGCGTCGTAACCTCCGTGCGCTCCTACAGGGATATGCATTTCAAATCCATGATTGATGTGATGTTGATGAGAAACAAGCGCCCCGCGACCTGGAACCTACATGACACAAGTCGACTTCTACATTCTCCCCAGCCCGGATCCTTCGGCACGTCTGGATTTCGCCTGCAAGCTCACGGAAAAAGCCTGGCGTATGGGTCACCGGATTTACCTGCATTGCAGCGATGCCGCGCAGCGTGAAGACCTGGATGCCCGGCTGTGGCGCTTCAAGGGTGAAACCTTCATTCCCCACGGTGACGCCGAAGACGATCAGGTCGCGCCTGTGGTGCTGGGCCTGGGTGAAGACCCGGGGCAACATCAGGATCTGCTGGTCAATCTGGACCTGCGCATCCCCGATTTTTTCAAACGTTTCGCCCGCGTGGCGGAAATAGTGGTGGAAGATCCCGCCATACGACTGGCCGCACGAGAGAGTTTTCGTTTCTATCGTGAACAGGGCTATCCTCTGCAAGATCACCGACTACAGCGGCTTTGAGCACACGATGGATAATTCAAAACCCCTGAAAGACTCCGCCCACTTGCTGGACGACCTTGAGTCGATCCGACAACTGCTTGGCGATGACTCCCAGCAACCGCCGGCTCATGGCGAGGGCCAGATCCCTTTGCTGTTCGATGTGGTGGGCGCAAAACCGGTACTGCACCAGGAACTGGATTTTGGCGATGAAGATGATGCCGATATTCCAACCCTGACGCCCGAGCCTGTCGCACAACCTGTCGAGCCGCCCGTGGCTGCTGCTCCGGTGCAGGCAAGATCCAAAGAAGATGCTCTGTTGCATCTGGACTCAGAACTGCGCGCCGCCGCCCAATTGATCATGCAAGACGTCATCGACGACTTCGCCCCGCATATCGAGACCGAAATCAAGCGTCGCCTTGAAGCCCGGATGGAACGGTTGCTGAGCCAGTATCAGAATTAACCCCGCTCCACAGGACACACTGATGACGTGGGACCGGCTTTAGCCGGGAAGAGGCCAGTACATTCACTAGATATTTGTCGTCAGAAACGCCGCCTTCCCGGCTAAAGCCGGTCCCACGTCAACTTGCGGGCAAACATAGAACCTCCCACATACGACTGCGTTAATTTCACGACAGCGCGGTGTCACAGACACCGCAGCAGTCCGCGCCCGACAATTGCCTTCTAATTTTTACAGCCCATTATCGCCCCGCTCTACGCCCAGCCGTTCATCCCCGCTATACTTGTCGGCTTTCCTGAATTACAGCAATAGGTTCCCGCCGCGCATGGACAAGACCTACCAGCCGCACGCTATTGAAACTTCCTGGTATCAAACCTGGGAATCCGAGAATTACTTCGCCCCGCAGGGCGCGGGTGACTCGTACACCATCATGATCCCGCCGCCGAACGTCACCGGCAGCCTGCACATGGGCCATGGTTTCAATAACGCGATCATGGACGCCTTGATCCGTTTCCGCCGCATGCAGGGTCGCAACACCCTGTGGCAGCCGGGCACCGACCATGCCGGTATCGCCACACAAATGCTGGTAGAGCGTCAGATCGAAGCTCAAGGCCTCAATCGCCACGATCTGGGCCGCGACAAGTTTCTGGAAAAAATCTGGGAATGGAAGGATCAGTCCGGCGGCAACATCAGCCGTCAGATCCGTCGCCTGGGCTCGTCTGTCGACTGGAGCCGTGAGCGTTTCACCATGGACGACGGCCTGTCCGATGCGGTTAAAGAAGCCTTTGTGCGCCTGCATGAAGATGGCCTGATCTATCGCGGCAAGCGTCTGGTCAACTGGGACACCAAGCTGCACACCGCTATTTCCGATCTCGAAGTGGAAAACCACGACGAGAAAGGCTTCCTGTGGAACCTGCGTTATCCACTGGCTGATGGCGCGAAAACCGCTGACGGCCTGGATTACCTGATCGTTGCCACGACTCGCCCGGAAACCATGCTCGGTGATGCCGCCGTCGCCGTTAACCCGGAAGACGAACGTTACAAAGCACTGATCGGCAAGTTCGTTGAGCTGCCGCTGGTTGGCCGCCGTATTCCGATCATTGCGGATGAATACTGCGACCCTGAATTCGGCACCGGCTGCGTGAAAATCACCCCGGCCCACGACTTCAACGACTACGAAGTCGGCAAGCGCCACAATCTGCCGCTGCTGAACATCTTCGACAAGAACGCCGACGTGCTGGCCGCGGCGCAGGTGTTCAACCTCGACGGCACCCTGAACGAAACCGTGGACGGCACCCTGCCGGCCGAATACGCAGGCCTTGACCGTTTCGAAGCGCGCAAGCAGATCGTTGCTGCGTTCGACGCTGCAGGCCTGCTGGTCAGTGTTGACGATCACGCCCTGAAAGTCCCGAAAGGCGACCGTTCCGGCACCATCATCGAGCCGTGGCTGACTGACCAGTGGTACGTATCCACCAAGCCTCTGGCTGAACCGGCCATCGCTGCTGTCGAAGACGGCCGCATCGCCTTCGTGCCCAAGCAATACGAAAACATGTACTTCTCGTGGATGCGTGACATCCAGGACTGGTGCATCAGCCGTCAGCTCTGGTGGGGCCACCGCATCCCGGCCTGGTACGACGAGTCCGGCAAGGTGTACGTCGGTCGCGACGAAGCCGAAGTCCGCGCCAAGAACAGTCTCGGTCCCGACGTTGCGCTGCAACAGGACAACGACGTACTCGATACCTGGTTCAGCTCGGGCCTGTGGACGTTCTCCACCCTGGGCTGGCCGGAAAAAACCAAGGCGCTGGAGACTTTCCACTCCACCGACGTACTGGTCACCGGTTTCGACATCATCTTCTTCTGGGTTGCCCGGATGATCATGCTCACCATGCATTTGGTGAAAGACGAAGACGGCACGCCGCAAGTACCGTTCAAGACGGTGTATGTGCACGGTCTGGTCCGCGATGGCCAGGGCCAGAAGATGTCCAAGTCCAAGGGCAACGTCCTCGACCCGCTGGACATCATCGACGGCATCGAGCTGGAAGACCTGGTGCAGAAACGCACCTCAGGCATGATGCAGCCGAAACTGGCGAAGAAGATTGAAAAGCAGACCCGCGACGAATTCGCCGACGGCATCGCCAGCTACGGCACCGACGCCCTGCGCTTCACCTTCTGCTCACTGGCATCCACCGGTCGTGACATCAAGTTCGACATGGGCCGCGTTGAAGGCTATCGCAACTTCTGCAACAAGATCTGGAACGCCGCGCGCTACGTGCTGGACAAAGGTGAAGACTGTGGCCAGAACGGCGAAGAAGTCGAGCTGTCGCTGGCTGATCGCTGGATCATCTCGCAACTGCAACGCACCGAAGCCGAAGTGACCCGTCAACTGGATCAGTTCCGTTTCGACCTCGCGGCTCAGGCCTTGTACGAGTTCATCTGGAACCAGTATTGCGACTGGTACCTGGAACTCTCCAAGCCAGTGCTGTGGGACGAGAATGCGCCGGTGGAACGTCAACGCGGCACTCGCCGTACGCTGGTTCGCGTGCTGGAAGTTGCGCTGCGTCTGGCGCACCCGTTCATGCCGTTTATCACCGAAGAAATCTGGCAGCGCCTTGCGCCGCTGGCAGGTGCGGAAGGCAAAACCATCATGCTGCAACCTTGGCCAGTGGCCAACGAAGCACGCATCGATCAGGCCGCCGAAGACGACATCGAGTGGCTCAAGGGCCTGATGCTCGCCACCCGTAACATTCGTGGCGAAATGAACATCGGTCCGGGCAAGCCGCTGCAACTGTTCCTCAAGAACGTCAACGCCGAAGACTTGCGTCGCCTGCAGGAAAACGATTACCTGCTGAAGAAACTGGCCAAGCTGGAATCCATCACCGTACTGGAAGCAGGCGCTGAAGCTCCGCTGTCAGCCACCGGGCTGGTAGGCGAAATGGAAGTGCTGGTGCCAATGGCGGGTCTGATCGACAAAGATGCCGAGTTGGCGCGCCTGGACAAGGAAATCCTGCGTCTGCAAGGCGAAGTGCAACGGGTGGGCGGCAAGCTGTCCAACGCCGCGTTCGTCGACAAGGCGCCGCAGGAAGTCATCGCCAAGGAACGCGCCAAAATGGCCGAAGCCGAACAGGCCTTGGGCAAACTGGCCGAGCAGCATGCGCGGATTGCGAGTTTGTAAACACAGCGATGAATAAAAAGGGAGGTCCATCGCGACCTCCCTTTTTTATCGCATATTTTTTGTAGGAGCTGCCGCAGGCTGCGAAGCGGTGGTAGCTTCAAAGGTGCTGCAAGGGTTTAGACCCATTCGCAGCCTTCGGCAGCTCCTACAGGGGTCGCCTTCCTCACAGAATCTGATCCCATGACCATCCCGAACACCCCAAAACCACCCCGCAAAAAGCCCAAACCGACGCAGCCAGGCAAACCTGCCGAGCCCCGTGAAAAGGCCACCTTGCACCCGCGCAACCGCCATCAGGGCCATTACGACTTTCCCAAGCTCATCAAAAGCAGCCCGGAACTGGGTCAGTTCCTGATCACCAACCCGTACGGCAAGGAAAGCATCGACTTTGCCAACCCTGCCGCCGTACGCGTGTTCAACAGGGCGCTGCTCAAGTCGTTCTACGGTATCGCCCATTGGGATATCCCGGCCGACTACCTGTGCCCGCCGATTCCAGGCCGCGCCGACTACCTGCACTTTCTCGCCGACCTGCTGGCAGCGCGCAACGAAGGCGTAATTCCTCGCGGCGCGTCGATCAAGGCACTGGACGTCGGCACCGGTGCCAACTGCGTCTACCCGCTGATCGGTCATAGCGACTATGGCTGGCAGTTCCTGGGCTCGGAGATCGACACGACCGCCGTTGCCGCTGCCACTGCAATCATCAAGTCCAACAACCTGAGCAAGACCATCAGCCTGCGTCAGCAAAGCAATCGCAAGCAAATCCTGCTGGACCTGCTCAACAACGATGAACGCTTCGACGTGAGCCTGTGCAACCCGCCCTTCCACTCGTCTCTGGAGGAGGCGCAACGCGGCAGCCAGCGTAAATGGCGCGCACTGGGCAAGGCAGATCCGAAACGCAAACTGCCGGTGCTCAATTTCGGCGGGCAATCGCAGGAACTGTGGTGTGAAGGCGGCGAGATCGGTTTCGTCACGCAGTTGATCAAAGAAAGCACCCAAGTGGCGAAGCAGGTGTTGTGGTTCAGCACACTGGTGTCGAAGGCATCAAACCTGCCGATGATTCAAAGCACACTGAAGAAAGCAGGCGTGTTTGAAAGCCAGGTGATCGAGATGGGACAGGGCCAGAAACAGAGCCGATTCGTAGCGTGGACTTTTCATGACAAGGCCAGACAAGAGGCGTGGCGCCAGGAGCGTTGGGTGTAATTCGACATTCTTGAGCGCATTACTATGTGGGAGCGGTGCTTGGTCTGGGCGGCATTCCGACGATGAACGATAACTCGGTGTATGGCTTTACACCTTATCGCCTGAATCGCGGGCAAGCACCGCTCCCACAGGGAATGCATTCCACCCCAGCATTTGCAAATCTGACCCACAAAAAAGCCGTGCCCGGTTAACCGGTGCACGGCTTTTTCAACAGCAAGCGTAGGCTTACTTGTTGATCGAGTCGTTCAGCACTTTAGCTGGTACGAACTTGATGACTTTCTTGGCAGCGATTTCGATGGCAGCGCCAGTCGAAGGGTTGCGGCCAGTGCGAGCTGGACGCTCGGCTACTTTCAGTTTGCCGATGCCCGGCAGAGTGATTTCAGCGCCGTTTTCCAGTTGGTCGGCAACAATTTGGCCCAATTGCTCAAGAGCATTACGCGCGGTGGTTTTTGGCGCGTCGATAGCTTCTGCGATATCGGCGATCAATTGGTCTTTAGTCAGAGCCATGGTGGTGTTCCTTCCCTATCAAATTCATTTGGATTGCAGAGTGCAGCGTCGGCCTGGAGCCGGATCATGAACCCGACCCTCCAGTAGCAGCCACGATTAATCGCGAAGTGTAGATACTGAAACCGGGCATTGGTTCGGCCCAAACGCACACAAACTGCGGTGCTTGGCGCGCTATGCTGCGCAAGACGGGGCAAAACTAGCACAGAGCCGAGCAAATATCCGCACTAACCTACCCGATTGGACAGGTTTCTCCCGTTTGAACCGAAAAAAAGCGGTTCGGACACCCCATGAGAGCTAAAACCAAGGGTTACAGCCTCGTTTCACGCCTCGGGTGCGTTACACTGCCCGCCGTAAATCGAGCAGCGCCGCTCGTCAGTATCCCGCTCACAACCAGCCGAGAAACCCATGCCGATCCGTCATTGCATCGTCCACCTGATCGACAAGAAACCCGACGGCACGCCCGCAGTTCTCCACGCACGCGACTCCGAACTCGCTGAGTCTCAAGCCATCGAGAACATGCTGGCCGACCTCAACGAAAGCTATAACGCCAAACAAGGCAAGGCCTGGGGATTCTTCCACGCCGAGTCTGGTGCGCATCCGTTCAGCGGCTGGCTGAAGGAGTACATGGACGGCGGCAAAGATTTCACGGCATTCAGCCGGGCCGCAGTAGAACACCTGCAAAAGCTGATGGAAGAATCCAACCTGTCCGTCGGCGGCCACGTGCTGTTTGCTCACTACCAACAGGGCATGACTGATTACCTGGTCATCGCTCTGCTGCACCACAGCGAAGGCGTGGCTGTGAGCGAAACCCTCGACGTGACCCCATCGCGCCATCTGGACCTTGGCCAGTTGCATCTGGCAGCGCGGATCAACGTGTCCGAGTGGCAGAACAACAAGATGTCCAAGCAGTACATCTCGTTCATCAAGGGCAAGAATGGCAAGAAGGTTTCGGAATACTTCCGCGACTTCATCGGCTGCCAGGAAGGCGTCGACGGCCCGGGCGAAACCCGCACCCTGCTCAAGGCGTTCAGCGACTTCGTCGAAAGCGAAGACCTGCCGGAAGATTCCGCCCGCGAGAAAACCAAAACCCTGGTCGACTACGCCAGCAGCCAGAGCAAGATGGGCGAGCCCATGGGCCTGGAAGAACTCTCCGGCCTGATCGACGAAGAGCGCCCGCGTGCCTTCTACGACCACATCCGCAACAAAGACTACGGCCTGTCGCCGGAAATCCCTGCGGATAAGCGCACCCTAAACCAGTTCCGCCGCTTTACAGGCCGCGCAGAAGGCCTGTCGATCAGCTTTGAAGCGCATCTGTTGGGCGACAAGATCGAATACGACGAAGCAGCCGGTACGCTGATCATCAAGGGCCTGCCGACGCAACTGACTGATCAGCTCAAGCGCCGCTAAGGACACACGAGCATGTTGCTACGCACATTGAAGAAGTTCGCCCTGATCATGCTGGTCGTCGTGGTTTATCAGAACTGGGGCAAGATCGAGCACTTCTTCAACCCGTCGGATGCGATCCCTGCGCAAACTCAGGCGCAGGCCCGAGTAGTGATGTACGCCACCGAGTGGTGCGGCTACTGCAAACAGACGCGGCGTTTTCTCGACAGCAAAGGTATTCCGTTCAAGGAATATGACATCGAGAAGTCAGACGAGGGCCGCAAGGCTTACGAGGCACTGGGTGGGCGTGGCATCCCGTTGATTGACGTGAATGGCACGATCATCAGGGGATTCAGCGAAGAGGCGATATTGGCGGCGTTGAAGTGATTCGGGAGCCCCATGGTACCTGCAACCATGAGAGATAATACTTCGTCGCCTATTAGTATCCGCCCATTTAAAACCTGTGTATTGGATGTATCGCGCCTTATAGGCCAAAGCGGTATCTTGTTGGTGAAAAAGACAATTCATAGAGCTTGGGGATAAGGCGTTATTATGAATCTCGTAGAAGCACGATCAAGCACGGCGTTCGACAAGGCACGTAAACTAACTGTTGCAATGTAATGGAAACTTCCATCTTCACCCACTCCGGCATACATGGATCCGAAACCACCGGCGGGTATTTTAAAGGTCACCGTTGTAGACTGCTCTCCAGGCTGCAGTTCCCCGCGTTCAGAAAAATGCATCATTCCTTCACTGCTATGACGTATATTAAACTCAATTCGAAACGAGACTCTTGACAACGCCCGCCCTGACAGAAAAACTTGAACTTCCAACTCTTGCTCATCTCCCGTTGCTACAATGGGCATATCCCCCATGAGACTGATAAAGGGTAGATCAATGGATGAAATACTTCCCAAGGAAGGTTTCACGAAGACGATATCAGACAGATAAATATTCCCACCCTGAGGCAATGTGATTAACATACTATCAACTGGCTTGGACAGATCAATAGGGAAATCTGTGAGCGGTACCGAAACCTGCTGCTGAAGAAAGGTCTCTACACCTGGAATTATTTCAGGAACTGACCGAATGTAAGATATGGTTTTGGTGAGATCAACGGTAGCCCCCCCTACACTCAGATTAAGTTCAACATACTCTTCAGGATTTTCTCCCCGCAAAAGCGCAACGTGAAAATTCAGATGAGTATAGATCGAGATATCTACAGGATCGCCACCCTCAGGGGTATGCAGTTCGAGTTCTGCAGGGGCTAGCGGGGTCTCACTTTTGAGATTTAGATAACTATGTAAATTATCGTGCGCGTATCGTAATCTGTAGGGAGCACTCCCGATGGGGGCTTTCATTTTTATTTCACCGACTCCTTGTTTAACATCCCACATCCAGTTTCCAGGCATCAGGGAAGTGTCTTCGCCGTAAAGGGTTTCAAAGCTTTGAATCACGTATCGACTTGAGGCTGGAAAATGTGCAGAGCTGCGCACTTCTGCTGTTGGCAATATGGGTAACCTTACAAGTGAACCATCAAATAACGGGAGAAATTGCTGCTCTCTCCCCAAGATCAGCCGAAAAAAAGCCCCCATGTAAAAAGAGCCTAGCAGACGCTGCTCTACTTGCGTCAACCGCTCAACCTCAACTTCGCCCCATGTTTCATCTGCATCATCGAAACCTCCAACAATCCCGGGAGACCACATCGAATTGTAAAAATTATGGTTTGCCCCCAGCATCAAAACGGAGCTGCGCAATACATCATCGTCAAAAGCATAGCGAGACAGGTCAGATACCCACTGGCCATCCAGCTCGATACAATCACCGTCTAAAAATGGAAGAATGAACGCTGTGTGCGTGTCAGGTATAGCGATGTCTTGTAAAGCAGTGGTGCCCAGCAGCACAGCAGCACGTATACCGTAGCCTTTATCAAGAACCTTATTCAGGGTAATCGCTCTCGCGACCCCTTCCCCACCGCGGGAATGCCCCATGAGGCCTATATTTTGTAGATCCAGTTTACCTGTCAGGAAGGAAAGTTCAGGGTGAGTACCATTGTTGGCGTCGGCTAATAAATCAAGGTGGGCCAAAATCAGGTGTCCTCGACGAAGGCTGTCTTCTTGACTTTCACGCAACAGGCCGATGGCAGATACAGATATAACCGCGTAACCCTGACTGGCAAGCGCATAAGCTAACTCAGCGTAACCTTCATAACTAGGCTTAGGTACAAAGCCTGCTCTGCAGGGCCATTGGAAAAAATCATGGCTTTCCTCGTTGTAGCATGCCCAGTGCACTCCATGAACAAAGACTATTACAGAATGAGCCTCAACTGTATCCTCGGGCATATATACCGCTGCACGGAACTCCACAGGCGTAGTACCGCCGGGCAACAACAACACCTCATCACCATAGTCGTAATCGTGACGAATAACATTATATTTTCCGTGCGAAAGCGCATCCGGCGCATTCACGCGGGGCAGGATATCACCACTCATTTTCCGTTTTTTTGGAGTTAACTTACGCGCCTTCCGAAGGGAACGAAAATATAAAGAGGAGGGCAAAACTTCTTTTATGCCGTAGAGCTGCTGATCGGGGACGGGTGCCCTCAATGTTTGACGGTCGTGCAACCATTCAGCCTCATACCGAATCCCATCAACGAACAAACTTGGATCAGAATCAAATAAGGGCTGAGGCTCTTCAAAATAAAACTCGACGTAAGAAATAGTATTTTCGGTAACGATTTGCCAGTTTCTTGCTTTCATTTTATACATACCCGCACATGGACTTACTAGCTTTACTACCCATCTCTACAATCTAAAATTACGCCTACACCCGCCCCCTGTCCACTGCCGCCAACAACAACCAATATACTATTTTGGACTTACATTAACTGCGAGTTGTTATATAGTTTATAGCTATGCGCCACCTGCATAACCTTTTATCTGCTAAGTACCAAACGCAGGCCCGAGTAGTGATGTACGCCACCGAGTGGTGCGGTTACTGCAAAT
>NZ_JACONW010000121.1 GCF_014357575.1 Pseudomonas folii
TCGCAACAGAGCGGTGTCAGAACGCAGTGGTACTACCTAGCTCACCACCCGAACCGGCTTGCCCGCGAAGAATCCCAGCGCATTTTCAGTCACCTGACTGACGATACGCTGCCGTGCCTCGTGAGCGCCCCAGGCACTGTGAGGGGTGATGATCAGGCGGGGAATGTCACCTGACAGCAGCGGATTATCGGCAGTAGGGGGTTCGACTGTGAGCACGTCGGTGGCGGCACCGCCCAAGTGACCCTCTCGCAGGGCATCGGCCAGTGCTTGCTCGTTGATCAGTCCGCCGCGAGCGGTATTGATCACGTAGGCGTGCGGCTTGAGCAAGCTCAGCTCGTGAGCGCCCAGCATGTCGCGGGTATCGTCATTGAGCGGGCAGTGCAACGTGAGGGCGTCGACCTGCGGCAACAGCTCTTCTAGCGGTAAACGATCCGGGCGAGCAGGGCGACCGGGGATTTGCCCCAGCAGTACACGCATACCAAACGCTTCGGCCAGTTTCGCGACGGCACTACCCAGTTCGCCATGGCCCAGCAAACCCAGGGTTTTGCCTTCCAGTTCGACGATGGGAAAGTCCAGCAGGCAGAATTGTTTCGACTTTTGCCACTGACCTTGCTGCACCGCTTTCTGGTATTCGGGCAGGCTGGTCGCCAGGGCCAACAGCAACATCAAGGTGTGCTGGGCCACCGACGGCGTGCCGTAACCGTGGCAATTGCATACGGTAACCCCGTGATGACGAGCCGCTATCAGATCGATGTTGTTGGTGCCGGTGGCTGTCACCAGTACCAGCTTCAGGTCAGGACATGCCGCGAACGTGTTGGAATCGATCACGATCTTGTTACTGATTGCCACTTGCGCACCTTGCAGGCGCTCGATCACCTGATCCGCGCCGGTGCTGGTGTGCAGCGTCAGTTCACTGAAGCATTCACGCAGCTCGCTGAAATCCAGATCGCCCAGATCCAACGACGTGTAGTCGAGAAAAACTGCCTTACCGTGATTGCTCATCAGCTGTACCTGTTAATGGACGTATTGAAGCCTTAATGTGGCTAGCCTACCAGAGCGAAACGCTTGCTTACATTTTTGGAATGCTTGCCTTCTGGCCAGCTATTTTTTGGAGTAGCCCCATGTACTTGGCTGAGTTTCTTACCGTTGCGCTGATTCACTTGCTGGCTGTCGCAAGCCCCGGCCCTGATTTCGCGGTGGTTGTACGTGAAAGCGTCGCCCACGGACGCAAGGCGGGCACCTATACCGCCATGGGCGTGGGTACGGCGATCTTCCTGCATGTCGGCTATTCGTTGCTTGGGATTGGTTTGATCGTGTCGCAGTCCATCGTATTGTTCAACGCGCTCAAGTGGGCTGCAGCGGCTTATTTGCTGTACATCGGCATAAAAGCGCTGCGGGCAAAACCTGCAAGCCCCGGTGATGCGCCTGTCAACGTTGTTACAGGCGAGCGCACGGCCCGTGGTGCATTCACCAGTGGGTTCATCACCAATGGCTTGAACCCCAAGGCGACGCTGTTTTTTCTTTCGTTGTTCACCGTAGTGATCAACCCGCATACGCCAATGTGGGTACAAGCGGGTTATGGCGTTTATCTGGCAGTTGCGACGGGCCTCTGGTTTTGCCTGGTGGCGCGGCTGTTCAGCCAGGAGCGCGTGCGCGCAGGCTTTGCACGCATGGGCCACTGGTTTGATCGGGCCATGGGCGGGGTACTGGTGGCATTGGGCTTGAAGCTGGCGCTGACTGAGAGTCATTGATACAAATTCTTGCCCTATGTGATGCAACTGTAGGAGCTGCCGAAGGCTGCGAGGCATTTATGCTGACACACCGCCATCGCAGCCTTCGGCAGCTCCTACAGATCCAATGTTTGCTGCCAGACAGCGTGGTGTCAGAAATACCGTCCCTCTTACAGATCGGGCAGGCAGTATCCGGGTCGCAAATCATCCCTTCGGCTGATTTGACTGGCGAGGTACCGCTCTAGAGTCCATATTTCAAGCCACGCCTGTGTACTTTGAAAAGGAACTCTTATGCTGCAGACCCGCGTTATTCCGCCAGCCGACGGTGCCTATCAATATCCTCTGTTGATCAAGCGGCTATTGATGTCAGGCAGTCGTTACGAAAAAACCCGGGAAATCGTCTACCGCGACACAGTCCGCTACACCTATCCAGTGCTGATCGAGCGGGTCTGTCGGCTGGCAAACGTGCTCACTGCCGCAGGCGTGAAAGCCGGGGATACCGTGGCGGTGATGGACTGGGACAGCCACCGTTATCTTGAATGCATGTTCGCCATCCCGATGATAGGAGCGGTGGTCCACACCATCAATGTGCGGCTCTCGCCTGATCAAATCGCCTACACCATGAACCACGCCGACGATAAGTTTGTGCTGGTCAACAGCGAGTTCGTCGGCCTGTATCAAGCCATGGCCGGGCATCTGACCACGGTCGAGAAAACTCTGCTGCTGACGGACTTGCCGGAGAAGACCGCCGAGCTGCCGAATCTGGTAGGCGAGTACGAGACGCTGCTGGCCCAGGCCAGTGATCAATATGAATTCGAAGACTTCGACGAAAACTCCGTCGCCACCACTTTCTATACCACCGGCACCACGGGCAACCCAAAAGGTGTGTACTTCAGCCATCGTCAATTGGTGCTGCACACCTTGGGTCTGGCAACCGGTTTAGGCAGCGTCGAAGGATTGCTGAACACCGGTGACGTGTACATGCCCATCACGCCCATGTTTCACGTTCACGCCTGGGGGATGCCTTACGCGGCGACGATGCTGGGGGTCAAGCAGGTTTACCCCGGCCGTTACGACCCAGAGTTTCTGGTCGAGTTGTGGCGCAAGGAGAAAGTGACATTTTCCCACTGTGTACCGACCATCATGCAGATGGTGCTCAACGCGAAAAGCGCGCAGGGCGTCGACTTTGCTGGCTGGAAAATCATCATTGGTGGCAGCTCGCTGAACCGGACGCTGTATGAGACGGCCAGAGCGCGGGGTATTCAATTGACGGCTGCTTATGGCATGTCGGAAACCGGCCCGCTGATTTCGGTGGCTCATTTGAACGACGAATTGCGTGCGGGGAGCGAAGACGAGCGAATCACCTACCGCATCAAAGCGGGTGTGCCTGGGGTATTGGTGGACGCGGCAATCGTGGACGAAGACGGCAATTTCCTCCCGGCTGACGGTGAAACCATGGGTGAACTGGTGCTGCGCGCGCCCTGGTTGAGCGAAGGTTATTGCCGAGAACCGGAGAAAGGCGCCGAGATGTGGGCGGGTGGCTGGTTGCACACGGGCGATGTGGCCACGCTCGACAGCATGGGCGTGATCGACATCCGCGACCGGATAAAGGATGTGATCAAGACCGGTGGCGAATGGATTTCCTCCCTTGCGCTGGAGGACCTGTGCAGTCGCCATCCCGGAGTTCGCGAAGTCGCGGTAGTGGGCATCGCTGATCCACAGTGGGGAGAGCGACCCTTTGCATTGCTGGTGTTGCGTGACGGGCACAGCGTTGAGGCCAAGGATTTGAAAGAGCACCTCAAGCCTTTCGTTGAATTGGGCCACATCAATAAGTGGGCAATCCCGCATCAGATTGCGGTTGTTACTGAAATTCCCAAGACCAGCGTCGGCAAACTCGACAAGAAGCGAATGCGCCTGGACATCGCCGAATGGCAGAGCACCAATAGCGCGTTTTTGTCGACGCTCTGAAAACTTCTACGCAATCTGTAGGACCGGCTTTAGCCGGGAGGGCTTCGGGGGATTCGCTAAATATCCTTCGCCAGGAATGCCGCCCCTCCCGGCTAAAGCCATTCCTGCAGGGCCAGCACAGAATCCCCGACAAGTGCATAACAGAGCGTTTAGCGCCACAAATCACACTTTAGAGGGATCAAGCAGTGCGTCGGGCTGACTATAGTCGATGGAGGGGCTGCGTAAAAACCAATGACAAGGCGAATCGTTGTAACCTTCCGGGTTACCCGATGAGCGCTGGACTGTCTGTCGAAAGATCGGCTGTCCGTTTTTTGCAGTACCACTGCCAAAACAATAAAAAACACATGGAGTAGCGTCGATGACATCAGCAAACCAGTTCTGGCGGCGGGCAAAATTGCCTTTAGCTGTCAGCCTCGCTTCTACGCTCGCCGGTCCTGCTTTCGGCGTCAGCTTCAACATTGGCGAAATCGAAGGCAAGTTCGACTCGTCGCTCTCCGTGGGCGCCAGTTGGTCCACCGAAAACGCCAACAAGAATCTCATCGGTTCGAACAACGGCGGGCATGGCCTGTCGCAAACATCCGATGACGGCCACTTGAATTTCAAACGCGGTGAAACGTTTTCGAAAATTTTCAAGGGCATTCACGATCTTGAGTTGAAGTACGGCGACACGGGTGTGTTTGTGCGAGGCAAGTACTGGTACGACTTTGAGCTCAAGGACGAAGGCCGGGAGTTCAAGGACATCAGCGACTCCAATCGCAAGGAAGGCGCCAAGTCTTCCGGTGGACAGATTCTCGACGCTTTCGTTTACCACAACTACAGCATCGGCGATGAGCCAGGTTCGGTGCGTTTCGGTAAACAAGTGGTCAGTTGGGGTGAAAGTACTTTCATCCAGGGCGGCATCAACAGCATCAACCCGGTCGATGTGTCTGCGTTCCGTCGTCCCGGGGCCGAAATCAAGGAAGGCCTGATTCCGGTCAATATGTTCTACCTGTCGCAAAGCATCACTGAGAATCTTTCGGCAGAAGGTTTCTACCAGCTTGAGTGGGACCAGACTGTTACCGATAACTGCGGTACGTTCTTTTCGCAACCCGACGTGATTTCAGACGGTTGCGATAACAATCTGGCGGTGTTGCGCAGTCGGAGTGGACTGAACAGCTCACTGACTGCTGCCGGGTTACCTGCTGGGGCTCGCGGCGCGATCTTCAACACCCTTGGCCAGCGCGGTGTGTCGTTCGGCAACCCGGATGAAGGTGCAGTCGTACGTCGTGGCCCTGACCGGGATGCGCGTGACAGTGGCCAGTTTGGCGTTGCCATGCACTATAACTTCGAGCCGCTGGACACCGAGTTTGGCGCTTACTTCATGAATTACCACAGCCGCGCGCCGATTTTCAGCGGCAGAGGCGCTCCTGCCAGTGCTTATAGTGCCGCAGGGCTAGTGGGTGGACTTGTGGGCAGTGGTATTCCATTGGCTACGGCCAGGGCATTGGCGCCGACGCTTTTACCTCTGGTCGTTGCGGGTAACTCCAGCTACTACGTCGAGTATCCGGAAGACATTCATCTGTACGGTCTGAGCTTCTCCACCACGTTGCCAACCGGCACCGCCTGGAGCGGCGAACTCAGCTACCGGCCTAATGCTCCGGTGCAAATCAACACCACCGATATCCTGTATTCAGGCATCACCCCTCTGAACCCGAACGTGTCGGTGCTGCAAGGTCGCCCGGATACCGATCAAAAGGGCTATCGCCGTAAAGAAATTACCCAGCTGCAAACCAGCTTCACGCAGTTCTTTGATCAAGTCATGGGGGCTGAACGTCTGACCGTGGTGGGTGAAGTGGGCTGGACGCATGTAGGCGGCCTGGATAGCACTTCGAAAATTCGTTACGGCCGTGATCCGAGCTACGGGCCTGGGCCTCTGCCTAATGGTCAGTGTGCGACGCTCAACGCGGGCACGCTCACCGGCGCAGCGCAAAACAACCTTACCCGTTATTGCGAAGACGACGGCTTCACCACCGCCAATTCCTGGGGTTATCGCGCGCGCGCCATCTGGGATTACAACAGCGTATTTGCCGGGGTGAACCTGCGTCCAAACGTCGCCTGGTCTCATGACGTCAAAGGTTATTCGCCAGGTCCTGGCGGCAACTTCGAGGAAGGTCGCAAGGCGGTGAGTCTGGGGCTGGATGCCGAGTACCAGAACACTTACACGGCGGCTCTCGCGTACACCAACTTCTTCGATGGCAAGTACACCACCGTTGACGATCGTGATTTTGTGTCGCTCAGCTTCGGCATGAACTTCTAAGAGCCCGGTTTTTCAGGACGACGATGAATATGAAAATAACAAAAAATCTGTTGCAGGTCGGTGTGCTGGGGTTGTCGCTGTTGGCAACCGGCGTGATGGCTGCTGTGTCTGAATCCGAAGCGGCAAAACTGGGCACTACGCTGACGCCAATGGGCGCGGAGAAGGCCGGGAATGCTGGCAACACTATTCCTGCCTGGAGCCCGATGCCGAAGAATGCCGGGGCAGTGGACAGCAAAGGTTTCCTGGCCAACCCGTATGCCAGCGAGAAACCGCTGTTCACGATTACCGCCGCTAACGTTGAGCAGTACAAGGCCAATCTGGCGCCGGGTCAGTACGCGATGTTCAAGCGTTACCCGGAAACCTTCAAGATGCCGGTTTATCCGTCCCATCGCGGCGCGGCGGTTCCGGATGATGTGTCGGCTGCCATCAAGAGAAATGCCACCAATGCCAAGCTCGTAGGGGGTGGCAATGGTGTGGAAAACTTTGATACAGCGGTACCGTTCCCGATTCCTCAGAGTGCTACCGAAGTCATCTGGAACCACATTGGGCGTTATCGTGGCGGTAGCGTGAAGCGTCTGGTGACCCAGGCAACGCCGCAGCCGAACGGTTCATACAGCCTGGTGTATTTCAGTGATCAGTTTGTATTCCGCGACAAAATGAAGGACTACGACCCGAAGAACCCCGGCAATGTCCTGTTCTATTTCAAACAGGAAGTCACCGCGCCAGCGCGTCTGGCCGGTAGCGTGCTGCTGGTGCACGAAACCCTCAATCAGGTAGCCGAACCGCGTTCTGCCTGGCTCTATAACGCAGGGCAACGTCGGGTCCGCCGCGCTCCGCAGGTTTCTTATGACGGACCGGGCACTGCCGCTGATGGCTTGCGCACATCCGACAATCTGGACATGTTCAACGGCGCGCCGGATCGCTATGACTGGAAGCTGGTCGGCAAGCAGGAAATGTACATCGCTGCCAACAGCTACAAGCTGGACGATCCGAAGCTCAAGTACGCTGACATCATCAAGGCAGGGCATATCAATCAGGACCTGACACGCTACGAGTTGCGCCGCGTCTGGCACATCACCGCAACCCTCAAGGAAGGGCAGCGCCACATCTATGCCAAGCGTGATTTCTTCATTGATGAAGATACCTGGCAAGCCGCGGTCATTGACCACTACGACGGTCGTGGCCAGCTGTGGCGTGTTGCTGAAGCTCACGCCGAGAACTACTACGACAAGCAAGTGCCGTGGTATGCCCTGGAAGCCATATACGACCTGCAATCGGGCCGCTATCTGGCGTTGGGCATGAAGAACGAAGAGAAGAGGGCGTACGATTTCGGCTTTACTGCGACTACCAGTGAGTTCACACCGAATGCGTTGCGTCAGGAGGGTGTTCGCTAACTCCAGTTACCAACTTTTCCAGGAACTGCTGAAGGCTGCGAAGGTTCTTTCTGACACAGCGCAATTGGACCTGTAGGAGTGAGCTTGCTCGCGATAGCGGTCGAACTGTTGAGAAATTATCATCTGTCCTGACGCCATCGCGAGCAAGCTCACTCCTACAGTGGCCATGTTTGCCGCGAGGCAGCGATAGCTATCTGTGTTTGATGCACCGCCATCGCGGCCTCGCGGTGCTCGTGCGCTCCTACAGGGATCGTGTTTGCTGTGCCACTGCGCGGCGTCTGGATGACGGCGGGGGCACTCCTACCGATCATTTGCGCATGAAGCCCCTTCACCGGGGCTTTTTTATGGCTGTGTATTCGAGTCAATGATTGTAGGGAAATTGTTACAGTCTTTTCCCGCGCAGCCTTCAAAACGACTGATTTACCGTCTAGTCTCCAGAGCATTCGCCAAGCCGATCAAGAGCCGGCCATGACTGATCTGTCCCGTTTGCAAGTGTTCGCAGGCAACGCGGTCCCCGCACTGGAGGGGCGATTCTTCCGACCACCTCTGCCTGACGGCTACGTGCCTCGTCACCGTTTATGTACGCGGTTGGCTGCCGGGTTATCCGGACGGCTGCTCTTGGTGAGCGCGCCCGCCGGTTTCGGCAAGAGTTCACTGGCTATCGAGTTTTGCCAGAACCTGCCTGAGGATTGGCAAAGTGCATGGCTGGGTCTTAGCTCGCGCGACAGCGATCCGGGGCGTTTTCTGGAGCGTTTGCTAGCAGCGTTGCAGCAGTTCTTCCCACAGCTGGGTGCTCAGGCGCTTGGGTTATTGAAGATGCGTCAGCGGCATCAGCCCTTCGCCTTTGAAGAGTGGCTCGACGGTCTGCTCGATGAGTTGTCGATGCATCTGATGCTGGGCAAGCCAGTTCTGCTGGTGCTGGACGATTACCATTTGGCCCAGGGCCCGGTGCTGGATCGCTGTCTGCAGTTTTTCCTCAATCATCTTCCTGCTGGTTTGATCATCATGGTCACCAGTCGCCAGCGTCCTGAGTGGCATCTGGCGCGTTTGCGACTTTCGCGGCAATTAGTGGAGCTCAACGAACAGGACTTGCGTCTGACGCATGCCGAATCTCTATCCCTGTTGGGTGAGCGCAGCAACTCGCTCGGTGCCGATGCGCTGCAGAGCCTCATCGAGCGCAGCGAAGGATGGGTGGCCGGGCTGCGTTTCTGGTTGCTGGCAGCATCTGAAGAGGGGACCGATAGCGAGTTGCCGCAAGCACTGCATGGCGGTGAGGGTCTGATACGCGATTACTTGCTCGAAGAGGTCATCGATAGCTTGCCCGACGATGTGCAGGCTTTTCTGTATGACACCGCATGCCTGGAGCGTTTTTGCTTCGAACTGTGCGATGCGGTCAGGGACAGCCATGACAGCGTGCGATTGCTGGGCTATCTACAGGCGCATCAAGTATTTCTGGTACCGCTGGATGAGCATGGCCGTTGGTACCGCTATCACCATCTGTTTTCTGATCTGCTACGTGCCAAGGCTCAGGAAGGCCCCCGGCAAAATCGTTTGCACCTGAATGCTTGCCGCTGGTTCAGCGAACAGGGCTTGCTCGACGAAGCGGTTGAACAGGCACTGCGGGCCGGGCACCTGGACGTCGCGGCCAATCTGGTCCAGAACCTGTCCGAAGAGCAACTGCTGGCTGAGCAGAACGTCGGCATGTTGTTACGCTGGAAGATGGATTTGCCCGACAGCCTGCTGATCAGTACGCCGAGGCTGATTGTGTTGTACGCCTGGGCGCTGGGGCTGGCGTGTCAGCTTGATGCCGCCGAAGAATTGGCCGAGCATCTCAGTCGTTTTCTGCCAGCACCTTCTGCCACGGCGCAAGAATCAATGCTCGCTCAGTGGCTGGCCCTGAGCGGGATTATTGCCCGCGGGCGAGGTGACACTGAAAAGACTCAGCGTTATTGCAGCGAGGCGTTGCTCAGTCTGCCGCGAAAACGTTATGGCCAGCGCTTGATGTGCTTGTCGACCCTGGCCAATCTGGCGATTGCCGAAGGCGACCTGTGGCGTGCGCGTGCCTTGAACCGTGACGCTCTGGAGCTGGCGCAGCGGGTCGCCAATCCCTTGTTCGAAGCCCTCGCGCATTATGATCGCGCCCGTGCGTTGCAGGCTCGGGGGGAAATCCTGCGCGCGCTTGATGAGGTTCGCCACGGGCTGCACCGGCTGAAGGGCTTGTCTGCGCAACGCTTATACGCCGTCCGTGCGCGACTCACGCTTTATGAAGGCTATTTGCTGACCCTGCGCATGCAGTATGAGACCGGTCGCGTGCAGCTACTGGCCGGTCTTGCCGAAGCTCGGGCATGTCGAGACATCAGTGTGCTGATCGGCCACTGCGTAATGGCGGGGCTGCTGGGGCGGGAAGGGCGTTTTGCCGAGGCATTTGCGGAGCTTTCCGAAGCCGAGCGGCTGATGCATATCTGGGATGTGCCGTCGATTTACTATCTGGCGATGATCACGCTGGTCAAGTGCGAGCTGTGGTTGGCGCAAGGCCGATTCGATCTGGCCGAAGCCTGGCTGCTGCGGCTGACCCAGACCTACAGCGGCGATACGCCAGCGTCCTCACCTGAGTGTCATCCGCAACTGCCGCACTATGTCGAGTTGCAGTGCGCTGCACTGGAGCGCATTCAGGGCAAGGTTGACGCGTGCACGCAACGCCTCAAACAGCTGGAGAGTCATGCGCGTAGCGTCGATGGTCAACTTCTGAACCTGACTGCATTGATCCAGCAGATGCTGTTGCTTATCGGCACCGGCGACGAAGCGAAGGCCCGCGCTCTATTTGGTCAGAGTCTGCTCGCGGCAACGGGCGGGGCGTTGCTGCCGTTTCATGAGCTGATTGAGCATCATCCTGCCTGGCTGCGCGAGCAACTGCTGCAAGTCGCCCCTTGTGTGGTGCGCGATGCCCTGCTGGAAAGACTGCCAATGATGGCCTGCACCCAGCTCAAGGAATGCCCCGATGCATTGCCTGTCATGGACACCCTCAGCGCAAGGGAGCTCAGCGTTCTACAGTTGATCGCCCAGGGTTGCTCGAATCAGGAGATCAGCGATCAGCTCTTCATCTCGCTGCACACCGTCAAAACCCACGCCAGCCATATCAATGGCAAACTTCGGGTCGAGCGCCGAACCCAGGCCGTGGCCCGGGCACAGGAACTTGGCTTGTTGAGCTGATGTTCAGCCGACCGCTCCGATTCTGAAGCTCAGCCATCACTCATCGATGTTGGTAACCCCCCAATCCTCCGGGACTTCGATTTTCAGGATGCTGTTGGGCTCCGGCTGACATGAAGACTTTGACCCGAGGCGTTCGCAACGATTTTTCCCTTTGCTCGGTGACGATCGCCAATCACCCGACTAAAATGCGCACTCTCAGAAAACTACTTCACCCAGGGCAGCTCGATGCACATTGATTGCACCGCTAAAAAATCAGGTTTAGCCGTCAAGGTGCTCATCGGTCTTACGCCAGTCTGGATGCTTCAGGCATGCCAGCCAGTACCGCTGAAAATTTCCCAAAGCTTCGATGTTCCTTACGGCCAATACCACACGCTGGTACGACACAACGTTCTGTCTAAAGGTGAGTTGTTCTGCCAGGTGCACGTCGAGAAAAACAACCTGGGCGACGCATGGGTTCCCTCTGTCGTGCTGGCTGCGGCCGAGGACGATAAAGAGGACTACAGCATGTTCCTCACCAGCTCACCCACCAAACCTGTTGGGGACACGCGACTTTTCAGCGTGCGAACGCACTTGAATGACAAACCGATCGTGCGTTCAACGTTCTTCAAGGCGCTTGATACGAACGGCGACTTTTCCCTTCGGCTGGCTTGGCACGAGGATGGATCAATTACGTACCAGGTCGCTACCGCGAACAGCAAATCTGAAGAGCAAATGCTTGAGACGCCAGGCTTCCAGACACGGCATGTCAGCGTACATACCAGTGGCGTTACAGGCAGCACGAACTGTGAGCTAAAGGGCGCAACGTCTGAGAGCAATTGAGGGCTTCCGGTCGGTAGTCTTCAATACTGATTGATCTATTAACCTCGCAGGCCCCCCATGCAACCCGCAAAGCCCACACTGATAAGAGAAACATTCCCCGTTGGCCCATTGCAGTGCAACTGCACGATCATTGGCGATCCGATTACCCGACAAGCCATCGTGGTTGATCCGGGCGGCAATCATGAGTTGATTCTGGCTCGCCTGGCAGCGCTGGAGCTGAAGGTCGTGAGCATCATCCATACCCATGCGCATCTGGATCACTTTCTGGCATCGGGGCTCTTGAAGGAGAAGACCGGGGCGACGTTGCATCTGCATAAAGAGGATCAGTTTCTGTGGGACAACCTTGAGACGCAATGTCAGGTATTTCGCGTGCCGTATACGCCGGTGCCGCCGCCGGATCGTTGGTTGGCCGATGATGAGGAGCTGGCCTGCGGCTTTGGCGTGGCGTTGCACACACCGGGTCATACGCCTGGCTCGATGAGCTTCTGGTTTGCCGATGCCGGGTTGTTGATTGCCGGGGATACCTTATTCCGTCGCGGTATTGGTCGTACGGATTTGTGGGGTGGGGATCAGGCGACCATCGTGCGTTCGATCAAGCAGCGTTTGTACACACTGGATGAAGAGGCTACGGTTGTTACAGGGCATGGTCCTGACACACGGCTGGGCGATGAAATGCGTGAGAATCCGTTCGTTCGGGCTTGAGCGCTGTTCAGGCAGGGTTAAGGAATTTATGAGGGCTGCCATGCTCTAATTTCGTCACAAGTCCGAGGACTTACTGTTCATAGAATTCAGGAGCATTTCCATGTTTACCTCGCGTCGTTTGATTATTGTCGCTACTGCCGTGGCAATGCTTTCCGGGTGTGCGTCGCAAAATCCTTATGACAATCAGGGCCAGGCTCAGAACTCTGGCGGTGTCAGCAAAACGGCCAAATACGGCGGACTGGGTGCGTTGGCAGGGGCTCTGGCCGGGGCAGCCATCGATCACAATAATCGCGGCAAAGGGGCTTTGATTGGCGCTGCGGTCGTCGGTGCGGCGTCTGCCGGCTACGGTTACTACGCTGACAAACAGGAAAAAGCGCTGCGCGAAAGCATGGCCAACACGGGCGTAGAAGTTCAGCGCCAAGGCGATCAGATCAAGCTGATCATGCCGGGCAACATCACTTTCGCCACCGATTCTTCGGCGATCGCCAGCAGCTTCTACTCGCCGCTAAACAACCTCGCGGGTTCGTTGAAACAGTTCAATCAGAACAACATCGAGATCGTTGGTTACACCGACAGTACGGGTTCGCGTCAACACAATATGGACCTGTCTCAGCAACGCGCACAGAGCGTGAGCACCTATCTGACGTCTCAAGGCGTTGATCCTGCCCGCCTGTCCGTGCGTGGTGCAGGTCCTGATCAGCCGATTGCCAGTAACGCTGATGTGAATGGCCGCGCTCAGAACCGTCGGGTTGAGGTCAACCTCAAACCGATTCCGGGTCAACAGTACGAGCAATATCAGCAGTAATTCTGTGCTGAACCGTCTACCCGTCTGAACCTGATAGCGCAAATAGTAATGCTTCCTATTTGCGCTATTTCATTAAAGCTTTTATCCTTGCGATCCGAGTGGCTGACGCCTGTTGCTGACAGGTAAGTCCAACCGCCAGCATGGATAGAACGGATGAACTGGAACGGTATCAACCTGCGGTGGGCTTACACTGATCTGTTGCTCAGTCTGAGCCGGCAGACGCGTTGCGTTCACAGCGCTTACGATATTCTCCACGACGCGTTTATTCGCTACATGCTGGCCAGCCAGCGAATCACCATCGAACAGCCCAACGCCTATTTGCGGCGCGTTGCTCATTCCGTGTTGATCGACCACTACCGCGACGCCTCCCGCTACCAGCCCCTGACCGATGATGACGGTGCATACCTGACGCATGAAAACGTGAACGAAGAGTTCGCGCCCTCAGCAGAGCATCTTGCTGATCTGCAGCAGCGTCTTGAAGCCCTGCAACGTATTCTGGATTGCCTGCCGCCACGTTGCCGCGAGGTGTTTTGGCTGGCGAGAATTGAAGGTCATCGCCAGGTACATATCGCCCGCATGCTTAATATCAGCCTGAGCATGGTTGAGCGTCATCTGATGCGTGCCTTACTCGACCTGCGGGCGGCTCGTGAGACGCTTTGCTCGTGAGTTCGCCAAGAGAGCAAGCTGCACGGTGGTTTACTCGTTTGCTCGACGTTCCTGACGATCACCCTGATCGAGCGCGGTTTGATATCTGGCTTCGCGCCGACGCCCAGCATCGTGTCGAGTACCAGGCCTTCTGCGAACTATGGGGCGACTTCACCTCGACCCGCAAAACCCAGGCCCTTGCCCAGTCAATGGAGATACGTAGCAGTCGCCGCACCTTTATGCGTAACAGCTTGCTGGGTCTGGGAGGGTTGCTGGTCGGCGGTCTCGCATGGCGCTACTGGAGCCGAACCGGGGTTTACGAGCAGCAGTTTTATACCCGCTGGGGCGAGAAACAAAAGCAGCGCTTACCCGACGGCAGCGAGATTATTCTGGGTGCCAATACGCGTGTGCAGGTGCGATACGAAGGGTTGCAGCGTCAGGTTTTTGTGTTGCAGGGGGAGGTGATTTTTGACGTTGCACACGCTGCCGATCGTCCGTTTGTGGTGGACGCCGGGTTGGCGCGGGTGACGGTGTTAGGCACGCGATTCGTGGTCAACAGGCTTGATGACCGGCTGCGGGTCAGCGTGGAGAGGGGCAAGGTTCAGGTCGACAGTGATGCTTCGAGCCTGCAACTCATTCAGGAGCAGGTGGCTGAGATTCGTCGCGACCAGCCTCTGCAACGGCTGACTATTCCTGCCACCAATGCGTTTGCGTTCGAACATGGCCGGTTGATCTTTACCCAAGCGGATCTGGCCGAGATAGCTGACAGTCTGTCTCGTCATCGTGAGCAGCCGGTCCGCAGCATTGCAGGAAAGAAATCGCCACTGATCACGGCGGTGGTGCAGCTTTCCGACATCGACAGTTTCTTGTCGGCTTTGCCAAAAATCGCCGCGGTAGAAGTCGAGCAGAGCAAAGGCGTTACTCACCTACGCGCACGTTGAGCGCCACGACGAAAATAATTCTTGTTTGCACATCAGGGTTTTTTCCAGCTAGCGCGTCATTAGGTATCTGCTACCTATAACGAGAAGACCCAATGCTCTTTCATCCGCTGAAGAATCTTGTGGTTGCCATGTCTCTGGCCCTTACGGGTCATGCCTTGGCTGCGCCCGTTGCCCTTGATTTGCCCTCGCAACCCTTGGCCACTTCACTGCGGCAATTGGGCGAAACCGCCAGCCTGACGATTGCGGTAGATGACAGCGTTGTCGCCCAGCGCAATGCACCTGCCATAAAGGGCAACCTTGAACCTCTGGATGCACTTCAGCGCCTGCTTGATGGCAGTGGCCTGATTTATCAGCAACAAGGCTCGACGCTGATAATTTCACGGCGCAACGATGCAATTGTTGAACTGGGAGCTACCAGCATTCAGGGGCAGGGCATGGGCCAGGCCACTGAGAACTCAGGCTCATACACCACCGGCCTGACCAGTGTTGGCTCCAAGACGCCAACCAGCCTGCGTCAAACACCGCAGTCGATCTCGATTGTCAGCCAGCAGTTGATGGCCGATCAGCAGATGACGGATATCAACGATGCAATGCGGGCAACGCCGGGCATTTCGGTACAAAACAATACCTACCGGACTTTCGACATCCTGTCGCGTGGTTTCACGATCCAGAACTTTCAGCTCGATGGTGCGGCGCCAATGGCGCAGGGTAGTTCGCTGGGCAGCTTCTATTCTTCAAACGTCTACGATCTGGCGGAGTTTGATCATATTGAAGTCCTGCGCGGTTCGGCAGCGCTGTTCGGGGGAACAGGCGATCCAGGTGGCATTGTCAACATGGTGCGCAAGCGCCCGATGGATACGTTTCAGCTGAAGTTCACCGCATCAGCAGGCAGTTGGGACAACTACCGTCAGGAGCTGGATGTCACCGGGCCTATCGCGTTCGACGGCAAGTTGCGTGGGCGCATGGTGGTCGCCAACACCGATCGACAGTACTTCGTCGATAACCGCAGCACTGAAAAGCCTTTTGTCTACGGTGTGCTGGAAGCAGACGTCACTGACGACACCATGCTGACTGCCGGTATCCGCTACAACAAGTCTCATGAAAACGGCACTCAGAGTTCAGTACCTCGCTATCTCGATGGTTCAGATATTGGCCTGCCTCGCAGCACAGGCCTGGGGCAGAACTGGTCCTACACCGATGCCACCGGCCGCGAGGTATTCGCCAAGATTGACCATAAGCTGTCCGATGACTGGAAGCTCAACGTGTCTTACACCGATCTCTGGGACGTGGGTTACTTCAAATCCTCTACGGTGAGCGGCGTAGGGGTCAATCAAGCGACCGGACTGGGCTTGACCTGGTTCGGCAGCTCGGTGAAGCAGGAAAACCAGCAGCGGATGTGGGACACCAATCTGTCTGGTACATTCGAGATGTTCGGCCTGCAACATGACCTGGTGCTGGGGGGCGACTATCAGGAAATCGAAAGCCGCTGGCTGGGTACAACCAGATTCCCGACGGCGGTCGGCGTGGTGAACCCTTTCGATCCTGCCACGACACCCTTTCCTGAGCCAGCCAACAATCGCGACTATACGCGCGATTACAACCCCAATAACCAGACTCAATATGGCCTGTATGGCAGCCTGCGTTTGCAGTTGGCCGAGCCATTGCACTTGATACTGGGTGCCCGGGTTCAACGCTACAAATTCGAGCAGACCTACCAGACTCGCGTGGGGACGGTATGGGCTATCCAGTCAGACATCAGTCGGCGCGAGCCGACTAAGGTCACCCCGTATGGCGGCCTGGTTTACGACCTCAATGATGAGTGGTCGGTCTACGGTAGCTACTCGGAAATCTACAAACCTCAGGTCAATTTGCTCTCTGGTGCTGGTACTTCGCTTGATGCACTGGAAGGCAAAACCTACGAAACAGGCGTCAAAGGCGAGTTGTTTGGAGGGCTGGTTAACACCAACATCGCGCTCTACTACTCCACACGAGAAAATCAGGGGGTGCGAGATCCGAGCTATCCTGTCAGGGATTTTGACTTCTCAGGAAGTTGCTGCTGGATTGGCAATGGCGAAGTGGTGAGCAAGGGTGTGGATATGGAAGTGTCGGGTGAAATCATGCCTGACTGGATGTTGATGGCGGGCTACACCTTCAACATGAACCGCAACAAGAATGCCGATGCGCCGTTAAGTACGCAGACCCCTAAACACTTGTTCAAGATGTTCTCGACCTACCGTTTGTCGGGGGTATTGTCAGACTTCAAAGTCGGCGGCGGTGTGAATCTGCAAAGCTCTAACTACTTCCGCGGACAGGTGACATCCAATGGCGCAACCAATGCCTACGATTTCAGTCAGGCAGGTTATGCAGTCTGGAATGCGCTGGCTGAGTATCGGGTTGATGAGCATTGGACCGTCACGTACAACGCCAACAACATCTTCGACAAAAACTACTACGCGACAGTTGGATCGACGTCCGCCACCAACTGGTACGGCGAACCGCGTAACCACATGCTGACATTGCGCGGAACGTTTTGGTG
>NZ_JACONW010000122.1 GCF_014357575.1 Pseudomonas folii
CCACAAGGGATTAGCGGCGTACCAGCAACACCCCGGACTCCATATGGTGGGTATACGGAAACTGGTCAAACAGCGCGCAACGCTCGACACGGTGAGTGTCGTTGAGCTGGGCGACGTTGGCGGCCAGGGTTTCCGGGTTGCAGGAAATGTACAGAATGCGCTCGAAGCGGCGCGTCAGCTCGCAGGTGTCCGGGTCCATACCCGCGCGGGGCGGGTCGACGAAGACGCTGCCAAAGTCGTAACTCTTCAAATCCACGCCATGCAGCCGGCGGAACGGACGCACTTCATTCAGTGCCTCGGTCAGTTCTTCTGCAGACAGGCGCACCAGCGTCACGTTATCCACCGCGTTATCGGCCAGATTGCTCAAGGCGGCGTTAACCGATGTCTTGCTGATTTCGGTCGCCAGCACTTTGCGGACACGGGTCGCCAACGGCAGGGTGAAGTTGCCGTTGCCGCAATACAACTCCAGCAAATCATCTTCACGGTCGCCCAGCGCGGCATACGCCCAGTCGAGCATCTTCTGGTTCACCGTGCCGTTGGGCTGGGTGAACGCGCCTTCAGGCTGACGGTAACTGAAGGTGCGACCGGCGACTTCAAGCTGTTCGGTCACGTAATCACGACCAATCACCAGACGCTGGCCCTTTGAACGGCCGATCAGGCTCACGTCCAGGTCGGCGGCCAGCTTTTCGGCTTCGGCCAGCCACTCGTCGTCCAGCGGGCGGTGATAACACATTGTGATCATCGCATCGCCTGCCAGCGTGGTCAGGAAGTCCACTTGGAACAGCTTGTGGTTAAGCACCTTGCTGGCTTCCCAGCGGTCGCGCAGTACTGGCATCAATGCGTTGATGCGCAGGCTGGCAATCGGCAGGCCATCGAGCAGGATCGGGTTCTTGTTATCCCCAGGGGTAAACATCGCGTAGTGACGCTTCTGGTCTTCACGCCACAGGCGGAACTCGGCGCGCAGCCGGTAGTTGGCCTTGGGTGAGTCAAACACCTGAGGCTCCGGCGCATCAAAAGGGGCAAGCAGTTCACGCAGGCGATCTGCTTTGGCCTGGAGTTGAGTGTCATAGCTCGCAGGGTCGAACGGAATACTTGCACTCATGCCGGAAACCAACCCAATTTGATAACGAACAGAATCGACAGGATCACCAGCGCGGGATTCAGCTCACGCCACTGGCCCGACAGCAGTTTGATGCCTGTCCAGGCGATGAAACCAAAGGCAATGCCGTTGGCGATGGAGTAGGTGAACGGCATCGCCAGCGCAGTAATAACGACGGGTGCAGCGACCGACAGATCATCCCAATCGATTTCCGCCAGCCCGGAGGTCATCAGAACCGCCACGAACAGCAGCGCCGGGGCAGTGGCGAACGCCGGAACGCTGCCTGCCAGCGGCGCGAAGAACAACGCCAGCAGGAACAGGATCGCAACGACGATGGCGGTCAGACCGGTGCGGCCGCCAGCACTGACGCCTGCCGCCGATTCGATGTAGCTGGTGGTGGTCGAAGTACCCAGCAGCGAACCCGCCATGGCGGCGGTGCTGTCGGCGATCAGTGCACGGCCCATTTTTGGCATGTGGCCGTTCTTGTCCATCAGCCCGGCGCGTTTGGCGACGCCGATCAGCGTGCCGGAGTTGTCGAACAGGTCCACGAACAGGAAGGCGAAGATCACGCTGATCAGGCCGACATCAAAGGCGCCTTTGATGTCCAGTTGCAGGAAGGTCGGGGCCAGGGATGGTGGCATCGACACCACACCACCGAAAGGCGTGAAGCCCAGCAGAATCGAGACAATGGTTACGGCCAGAATGCCGATCAGCACGGCGCCACGCACCTTGAGTTTTTCCAGGGCAACAATCAGGAAAAAGCCCAAGGTGGCGAGTACCGGTGCTGGTTGCTTCAGATCACCCATGCCGACCATGGTGGCCGGGTTGCTGACCACGATGCCAGCGTTGTGCAGGGCGATCAGTGCCAGGAACAGGCCGATACCGGCGGCAATCGCCGAGCGCAGTGGCAGCGGGATGCTGTTGATGATCCATTCACGGATGCGAAAGATCGACAGGACAAAGAACATCACCGCCGAAATGAATACCGCGCCCAGTGCCACCTGCCAGGTATGGCCCATGTGCAGCACAACGGTGTATGTGAAGAAGGCGTTCAGGCCCATACCCGGTGCCAGGGCAATCGGGTAGTTGGCGATGATGCCCATTGTGGCCGAGCCGATGGCGGCCGCCAGACAGGTGGCGACGAACAACGCGCCTTTGTCCATGCCGGTCGCGCCGAGGATGCTCGGGTTGACGAACAGGATGTAGGCCATGGCCAGAAAGGTCGTGACGCCCGCGAGAATCTCGGTGCGCACGTTGGTGTTGTGTGCCTTGAGTTGAAACAGCCGTTCCAGCATGTCTGGCTCCCCGGTGACGCGCCTGCGTCGTGAATGAATCGACTAGAACAGCAAAGCACAGACTGCCGAAGCGGCCCGCGGATTTTGTACCTGTCGGAAAAAGCCGCGCATGATACCAGTCGAACGGGTTTGTGACTGCCTGCTGATGAATGGTGTGCTGTTGCATTCATTCTTCAGATTTCTCTGAACAGCGCTGGACAGCGGTTCGCTGTAGATCAAATCGACTGCATCGCGGGCAAGCACCGCTCCCACAGTGCCAGCGTCCGGCTCAAATGCTTGTGTGAATTCAGTCCAACAGGCTGGCGTGGATCCTGTGGGAGCCAGGCGTGCCCGCGATACATGAGACGCAGCCAGAAGACTCACTGCATTGTCGTTTATCGCCCGGATGCCGTCTAAGTCACGCATCACCCACTGGATCAACACTCATCAACAAACCCTGAACGATTGCCAAACCCCGCGAGTCGTACCCCTTAAGACGCAGAAAAACTGCGCTGTTTGAGTACCTACCGTGAGGTTTCCATGAGTTCACCAACCCCCCAGGATTTCGCTGGCCACGCGATTAGCCTGACCCTCAACGGTCAGCCGCGACAGCTCAACGTCCAGCCTTGGACAACATTGCTCGATTTGCTTCGAGACCAGCTTGATCTGGTCGGCAGCAAGAAAGGCTGCGATCACGGCCAATGTGGCGCGTGTACCGTTCTGCGCGACGGCAAGCGGATCAATTCCTGTCTGACCCTGGCGATCATGTGTGACGGCGCAGAGCTGACCACGATTGAAGGGCTTGCAGACGGCGAGCAACTGCACCCGATGCAGCAGGCGTTCATCAAGCATGACGCCTTTCAATGCGGCTATTGCACGCCCGGGCAGATCTGCTCGGCGGTCGGGCTGGCCAATGAAGGTCGCGCCAACAGCCGTGCCGAGATTCAGGAACTGATGAGCGGCAACCTGTGCCGCTGCGGTGCCTACAGCAACATTCTGGCGGCGGTGGAAGAAGTCCTGCCCGAGCTGCGCAACACCCATTCAGAGATGGGTAGCTTCGAGAAAGCGGAGGGCAGCCGATGAATCCCTTTATCTACAGCCGCCCAACCAGTGTCAGCGAAGCGGTCAATCTTAGCGGTGCTGCGACCCGGTTCATCGCGGGCGGTACTAACCTGCTCGATCTGATGAAAGAAAACGTCGCACGGCCCGAGCATCTGATCGACATCACCCGGTTGCCACTGAACGACATCAGCGAAACCGACAACGGTGGACTGCTCATCGGCGCACTGGTGAGCAACGCTGATCTGGCCTGGCATCCGTTGATCGAACAACGTTACCCGCTGCTGTCCCAGGCCGTACTGGCCGGAGCATCGCCACAACTTCGCAACATGGCGAGCACAGGCGGTAACCTGCTGCAGCGCACACGTTGCTACTACTTCTATGACTCCACTGTGCCGTGCAATAAACGCGAGCCTGGCAGCGGTTGCCCGGCGCGAGACGGCCTGAACCGTATCCACGCGATTCTGGGGGCCAGCGACGAATGCGTCGCGACTCATCCTTCGGACATGTGCGTTGCTCTCGCCGCGCTTGAAGCCATTGTCCATGTTCAGGGGCGTGCAGGTCAGCGCACCATCGAGTTTGCCGACTTCCATCGTCTGCCCGGCGATGCGCCTCAGCGTGATAACCAATTGGCCGATGACGAGCTGATTACCGCAATCGAGCTCCCTGCACCCGGCTTCGCGGGTCAGGGCAAGTACCTGAAAATCCGTGATCGGGCTTCCTACGCCTTCGCGCTGATCTCGGTTGCAGCGTCGTTGGAGCTGGACGGTGATGTCATTCGCGACGTGCGTCTGGCGCTGGGCGGTGTTGCTCACAAGCCATGGCGCGACAAGGTCGTGGAGCAAATGTTGGTCGGCAAACCCGTCTCCCGCGAGAACTTCGCAGCCGCCGCCGATGCACTGCTGGCCGATGCCGAGCCGCTGGAACACAACGCTTTTAAAGTCAAACTGGCACGTCGGGCGATCATTCGAACCCTTAGCGATGCCGCGGTCGATGCAGCCGCTTCAGGAGGGAACGCCTAATGAATACGCCTGTTTCGCCACTGGGCCAAGCGCTTGACCGGGTAGACGGCAAGCTCAAAGTTACCGGTCAGGCCCGTTATGCCGGTGAATACCCGGAAACCGGTTTGCTGCATGGCAGCGTGGTCTCCAGCACTATCGCTCGCGGTCGTGTGACGCACATCGACATCACCGAAGCCCTGCGCGTGCCGGGGGTCGTGATGGTGCTTGATCACAAGAACCGTCCCAAGCTCGCCAGCTATGACGAGAACTATGAAGACGCCGATTCGGCAGACGGTTCGCCATTTCGTCCGCTGTATAACGATCGCGTGTTGTACAGCGGCCAGCCGCTGGCGCTTGTCGTTGCCGAGACCCTTGAGCTGGCACGTTATGCCGGTTCTCTGGTACGTATCGAATATCTGGTCGAAGCCCACGAAACCGATCTGCTGGCGGTGCAGGGTGACAGTTATGCGGCACCGGCTGAACTGCCCGCGCCGCGCGGTGACTTTCAGGCGAGTTTTGCCAATTCCGCACTGACTGTCGATGCCCATTACAGTACGCCGGTCGAGCATCACAACCCGATGGAGCCCCATGCTTCAACGGTGTTTTACAAGGACGATGGCAGCCTGCAGGTTCATGACAAGACCCAAGGTCCGCAAAACTGTCAGGACTATCTGCACAACGTATTCGGTATCCCGAAAGACAAGATTCAGGTGCTGGCGGCCTTTGTCGGCGGTGCGTTCGGCTCGGGGCTGCGTCCGCAGTATCAACTGCCGCTGGCGGTAATGGCGGCGCTGGAACTCAAGCGTTCAGTGCGCGTTACCCTGACTCGACAGCAGATGTTCACTTTCGGCTATCGTCCGCGCACGTTGCAGCACTTGCGTCTGGGCGCGTCGGCGGATGGCCGTTTGCTGGCGGTTGGGCACGGTGCAATCGGTCAGACGTCCCGGTTTGAGGATTTCAGCGAGCATGTCGTTGAATGGAGCGGCATGCTCTACAAGTGCGACAACGTCGAGCTGACCTACAAGCTCGCACCACTGGACGTTTACACCCCGCTGGATATGCGCGCGCCAGGCGCTGCCTTGGGTCTGATCGGCCTGGAGTGCGCCATGGATGAACTGGCTGTTGCCTTGGCGATGGACCCGGTGCAGCTGCGTCAGGTCAATTTCGCTGATCGCAACGGCAACGAAGACAAGCCGTATTCCAGCAAGCAATTGCGCGCTTGTTATACCCAGGGCGCAGACCGCTTCGGCTGGAGCCACCGCAACCCTGAGCCGCGCAGCATGCGCGAAGGTCGCCAGTTGATCGGCTGGGGCATGGCGGGCGGCGTCTGGGAAGCGATGCAGATGAAAGCCAGTGCCAAGGCGCATATCGACGCCCAGGGCAAATTGACGGTCAGCAGTGCGACAACTGATATCGGCACCGGCACTTACACGGTTATGACGCAAATTGCAGCCGAAGCGGCGGGCGTTGCTGTCGAAGACACGACTTTCGTGCTGGGGGATTCGTCGTTGCCAACAGCTCCCTTGCAGGGTGGTTCTTTCACGATATCGTCCGTGGGCACTGCCGTGCAGCAGGCCAGCAAGGCATTGCGCGAGAAGCTGTTTACCGCAGCGGGTCAGATTGACGCGAAGTTTTTTGCCGCGAAGGTCGAGCAAATGACCGTGGCTGATGGATACGTGTCGCTGGGCGATCATCGATTGGCACTCAGCGAAGTGCTGAGCAGTTGGCCTGAAGGCTTGCAGGTGCAGGTTGATGCCGAGCCTGATGCAAAGCGCGAAGGTTACTCGAGCGCTACACACTCGGCGGTATTCGTTGAAGTGCAGGTCGATGAAGACCTGGGCACGATTCGTGTCAGCCGGGTGGTCAGCGCAGTGGCCGCAGGC
This sequence comes from Pseudomonas folii, assembly GCF_014357575.1. Taxonomy (GTDB): domain Bacteria; phylum Pseudomonadota; class Gammaproteobacteria; order Pseudomonadales; family Pseudomonadaceae; genus Aquipseudomonas; species Aquipseudomonas folii. The sequence goes on from NZ_JACONW010000122.1 coordinate 6,317, forward strand.
CGAGTGGTCAACCCGAAAATGGCTCGCAGCCAGATACTGGGCGGCGTGGTCTGGGGGCTGGGCATGGCCTTGCAGGAAGAAACCCAGAGCGATCATAAGCTTGGCCGTTTTATGAACCATAGCCTCGCCGAGTACCACATCCCGGTTAACGCCGATATCAACGACATTGACGTGATTTTTGTCGAAGAAAACGATGAAATCGTCAACGCGCTGGGTTCGAAAGGGGTCGGCGAGATTGGCATCGTCGGCGTTGCGGCGGCGGTGGCCAACGCGATTTACCATGCAACCGGCAAGCGGGTTCGGGACTTCCCGATAACGCTGGATAAGGTGCTCTGACGGCATTATCCCTGTGTAAACTCGCAACTTTGTGGGAGCTGGGCTTGCCCGCGATGCATGAGACGTAGCTAGAAGACATATCGCGTCATCGTTCATCGCGAGCAAGCTCAGCTCCCACAGGTTTGATGTGATCCCGCGGACTGGCGTTAGCCGGGAAGAGGCAGGTACGGACGCTGAATCTTTATCAGCAGAAATATCGCTTTCCCGGCTAAAGCCGGTCCCACGTCGGCCGGCGTGCAAACAAGGAATCTCCCACAGGAATCGCTGATACGTGGGACCGGCTTCAGCCGGGAAGAGGCAGGTATAGACGCTGAATCTTTATCAGCAGAAATATCGCTTTCCCGGCTAAAGCCGGTCCCACGTCGGCCGGCGTGCAAACAAGGAATCTCCCACAGGAATCGCTGATGACGTGGGACCGGCTTCAGCCGGGAAGAGGCAGGTATAGACGCTGAATCTTTATCAGCAGAAATATCGCTTTCCCGGCTAAAGCCGGTTCCACGTCGGCTGGCGTGCAAACAAGGAATCTCCCACAGGTTCCCTGCGACCCTACACCTTCTGCGCTTCCGCCTCCGCTACGACATCTCTCATGCGGTCGCGGTTGGCCAGGGTCGGGAACAGTTTGATCCAGATACCCGTCACCGCCAGGGTGCCTACGCCCCCCATCACCACCGCCGGAACCACGCCAAACCAGTGCGCGGTCAGGCCGGATTCAAACTCACCCAACTGATTCGAAGCGCCAATGAACAGCCCGTTGACCGCGCTGACCCGGCCGCGCATTTCATCAGGGGTTTCAAGTTGCACGAAGGATGCGCGGATCACCATGCTGATCATGTCCGCTGCGCCGAGCACCGCCAACACGGCCATGGAAAACCAGAACGATGTCGACAGACCAAACGCGATGGTCGCCACGCCGAACACGCCGACGGCGGTGAACATCACACGCCCCACGTGCCGCTCGACGTTGAAGTGCGCAAGCCATAGCGACATCGCCAATGCGCCAACCGCTGGAGCCGAGCGCAGCATGCCCAGCCCCCAGGGGCCGGTCAGCAGAATGTCCTTGGCAAACACCGGCAGCAGCGCGGTCGCGCCGCCCAACAGCACCGCGAACAGGTCCAGCGAAATCGCGCCGAGTACGTCCGGACGGCTGCGGATAAAGCGAATCCCGGCCAGCAGCGAGTCAAGCGTGGCTTTGTTCTTGTTCAGCGGCGTCTGTCGGGCGGGGAGGCTGAGCATCAGCGAGCAGGCGATGACGTAAAGCAGCACGGTTGGCCCGTACACCCAGCTACTGCCGAATGCGTACAGAAAACCGCCCAGTGCCGGAGCGACGATGGTTGCCGATTGCTGTGCCGATTGCGCCGCAGCCACTGCCCGAGGGAAAAGGGCAGGGGGCACGATGCTCGGCAGCAAAGCCTGAGTGGTGGGCATTTCAAAAGAGCGAGAGGCGCCTAGCGCAAAGGCCAGAATAAAGATCATCTCCCGCGTGACGCTGTCGGTGCTGCTACCGATGAACAGCGCCAGTGCAATACACGCCTGCGCGGTCTGGCAAATCGCGGCCACTTTACGGCGATCGTACCGATCTGCCACATGCCCGGTGTGCAGCATGAACAGCACACGAGGCGCGAACTCCACCAGACCCACTAGCCCGAGGTCCAGCACGTTGCCGGTCAACTGGTAGAGATTCCAGCCTATGGCCACCGTCAGCATTTGAAAACCGCTGGCGGTAAAAATGCGGGCAAACCAGAAAGCGACGAACGGACGATGGTGGCGCAGTAACACTGGGGCTTGAGTCGGCATGAGCACAACAGCCAGGCAGGAGAGAGCGGCCAGATTATCAGTTTGTAACAGTTAGTTGCATGAAAAGCCGGTCAGATTGGATCCAGATCTGAAGGTTTTTTTACGTCACAGCCATAGACCGTGGCAATGAAAGTTCTTCTCATGTGCCTGCAAAGCAGGGCTGCAGAGCGGTGAGACAACTCGCCACGCGGCAAAAGACCACACGTCCGAGAGGCTGAAATGGGACTACTCTTTGACAGTCGGTTGATCTGCGTCAATGCCCACAAGGCAAAAGAAACGGCAGGCGGCTTGACGGACTTCAAGGTTGCGCAATGGGCCGATGGAAAGGGCTGAGCCTTTTTTCTTCCACCACCCAGAACGTTTTCAACCTGCCGCGCTCCTTACCAGTGGGGGGCAGTGGCTGCTGACCTCGAGTCACCAGCCGTATCACCTGATAGAGGAAAACCCAATGTTCGGTTTGGATGCAATTGAGCTCGCCCGAATTCAGTTCGCGTTTACCATCTCGTTCCACATCCTGTTCCCTGCCATTACCATCGGTCTGGCAAGTTACCTGGCGGTGCTGGAAGGCCTGTGGCTCAAGACCCACAACAACGTCTACCGAGACCTTTACCATTTCTGGTCGAAGATCTTTGCCGTCAACTTCGGCATGGGCGTGGTGTCCGGTCTGGTCATGGCGTATCAGTTTGGTACCAACTGGAGCCGCTTCTCCGACTTTGCCGGAGCCGTCACCGGGCCGCTGCTGACGTACGAAGTGCTGACAGCCTTCTTCCTCGAAGCCGGTTTCCTGGGCGTGATGCTGTTCGGCTGGAACCGCGTCGGGCGCAACCTGCACTTCTTCTCTACGGTCATGGTCGCCATCGGCACCCTGATCTCTACCTTCTGGATTCTGTCCTCCAACAGCTGGATGCAGACCCCACAAGGTTACGAAATCATCGACGGCCGTGTGATCCCCACTGACTGGTTCGCCGTGGTGTTCAACCCGTCCTTCCCGTATCGCTTGCTGCACATGTCCATCGCGGCATTCGTAGCAACGGCATTCTTTGTCGGCTCGTCTGCTGCGTGGCATCTGTTGCGTGGCCGGGACACCCCGCAAATCCGCAAAATGCTTTCCATGGCAATGTGGATGGCCCTGATCGTCGCTCCCGTGCAAGCGGTGGTCGGCGACTTCCATGGCTTGAACACTCTTGAACACCAGCCAGCGAAAATCGCAGCGATTGAAGGCCACTGGGAAAACGTCGGTGACGAGCCCACGCCGTTGATCCTGTTCGGCTTGCCGGACATGAAAGAAGAGCGCACCAAGTACGCGGTTGAAATTCCGTACCTGGGCAGCCTGATCCTGACTCACAGCCTGGACAAGCAAGTACCGGCTCTCAAGGAATTCAAACCGGAAGACCGTCCGAATTCCACCATCGTGTTCTGGTCGTTCCGGGTCATGGTGGGTCTCGGCTTCCTGATGATCTTCACCGGTCTGTGGAGCCTCTGGCTGCGCAAACGCGGCACGCTTTATAACTCCCGCGCGTTCCTGTATCTGGCGTTGTGGATGGGACCTTCCGGCTTGATCGCGATCCTGGCGGGCTGGTTCACCACTGAAATCGGCCGTCAGCCGTGGGTTGTGTACGGCCTGATGCGGACTTCCGACGCTTCATCCGGACACAGCGTTACGCAAATGAGCATCACGCTGGTGATGTTCGTGGTGGTCTACTTCGTGCTGTTCGGTGCCGGTCTTGGTTACATGATGCGTCTGGTACGCAAAGGTCCGAAAGCCTACGTCGAGCATGTTCCAGAAGGTGGCCCAGGTCAGAACCGTACACCCGCCCGTCCACTCTCCGCCGCTGTTGAAGGTGCGGAAGATGGCGACAATCTCGACAGTCTGGGCAAGGGGAACTGAGTCATGGGTATTGATCTTCCACTCATCTGGGCAATCATCATCATCTTCGGCGTGATGATGTATGTAGTGATGGACGGCTTCGACCTCGGCATCGGGATTCTCTTCCCGTTCATGAAGGACAAGACCGACCGCGATGTAATGATGAACACGGTTGCGCCGGTCTGGGACGGCAACGAAACCTGGCTGGTATTGGGTGGCGCCGGTTTGTTCGGCGCATTCCCGCTGGCCTATTCGGTAGTGTTGTCGGCACTCTACCTGCCACTGATGCTGATGCTTGTCGGTCTGATTTTCCGCGGTGTTGCTTTCGAATTTCGTTTCAAGGCAACCGATGAAAAACGTCACCTGTGGGACAAGGCTTTCATTGGCGGCTCTCTGACTGCGACGTTCTTTCAGGGCGTGGCACTGGGTGCGTTCATTGACGGTATTCCGGTGGTCAATCGCCAGTTCGCGGGCGGTGATCTGGACTGGTTCTCGCCGTTCACCGTGTTCTGCGGTCTGGCGCTGATCGTCGCTTATGCGCTGCTGGGTTGCACCTGGCTGATCATGAAGACCGAAGGTGCCCTGCAGAAAGCCATGCATAACCTGGCGCGTCCGTTGGCCACCGCCTTGCTGGTAGTGATTGGTGTTGTAAGCATCTGGACGCCGCTGGCGCACCCTGACATTGCCACCCGCTGGTTCACGCTGCCGAATCTGTTCTGGTTCCTGCCAGTCCCGGTTCTGGTGCTGATCACCATGTATGGTCTGTTCAAGGCCGTGGCGCGCAACGCTAACTACACGCCATTCCTGCTGACGCTGCTGCTGATCTTCCTTGGCTATAGTGGTCTTGGTATCAGCCTGTGGCCGAACATCATCCCCCCGTCGGTTTCGATCTGGGATGCATCATCGCCACCGCAAAGCCAGGGCTTCATGCTGGTGGGTACGCTGTTCATCATCCCGTTGATTCTGGTTTACACCTTCTGGAGCTACTACGTATTCCGCGGCAAGGTGACCCACGAAGACGGTTACCACTAGCAGATGACCGCCCCAGCGCTCGGCGCTGGGGCTATCGATAGAGGAGAGACTGGCGATGTCTGGCAAAGAATCTTTTCATGAAGAGCAAGACCCGGCGTTGAAGAAGCCACTGTGGCAACGTCTGGCGTGGCTGGCCGGTATCTGGGCTGCGAGCGTATTTGCACTGTTCATCGTCGCAAGCATATTGCGACTGTTCATGAACGCTGCGGGCCTGACGACCCACTGATTCAAAATCCCATCCTGCGTCCCATCGACGCGGTTTTATAACCCTCCACTGGAGGGTTTTTTTTGCCATGCAGATAGCGATCCTGTAGGAGCTGCCGAAGGCTGCGAATTGCGGTGTGTCAGACAAAACGCTTTCGCAGCCTTCGGCAGCTCCTACAGGATCGTCTTTTGGGCGAAGTTGTTACTTACGCGCCTTGAGGATCACAAACTTCGGCGTGGCTGCCACTTGCTCTACACCGCGAAACAGGCGCGCCAGTTTGGTGTGATAACCCAAGTGACGGTTGCCCACCACGTACAACGCCCCACCCGGCACCAGCGCAGCGCGTGCTTGCTGGAACATGCGCCAGGCCAGAAAGTCACCGACGACTTGTTGTTGATGAAACGGCGGGTTGCACAACACCACGTCGAGGGAGTCAGGTTCCTGCCCCGCCAGACCGTCGTCGGCACGCAAGATCACTTCTCGTTCGCCCAATGCCGTACGCCAGTTCTGCTCCGCTGACTGGACCGCCATGTACGACTCATCAACCAGCGTGTAATGCGCCTGAGGATTTGCCAGGGCACTGGCAATCGCCAATACACCGTTGCCACAGCCGAGGTCGGCAACTCGTGCGCTGCCCAGGTTTTTTGGCAGATGTGGCAGGAACGCGCGAGTGCCGATATCCAGACCTTCACGGCAGAACACGTTGGCGTGATTCACCAGTTCGATAGCCGGTTCGTCCAGTTTGTAGTGTGTCGGGTAGGGCGACGGAGCGTTCTTTTTGAGCTCAGGCGTTGCGAACAGCAGCCTGGCTTTTTTCACCCCAAGAGAAGCGCTGACCGGGCCGATGTACTCCTCCAGCAACTCGCCCGCTGAGCGCGGCAAGTGCTTGATCATTGCAGCAGCGACGACACGAGCGCCGGGAGCCAGTTGGCCTTGCAGGCGAATCAATTGTTCTTCAAGCAGCGCGAGGGTTTTCGGCACGCGAATCAACACCCAGTCGAACGGGCCGACTGCTGTTTCACTGGCGGGGACTAAAGTGACCGCATCATAGGCCATGCCGTTGCGTACGAGGTTTTTCTGTAAACCATGCGCCGCGAGCCAGGAGTCGGTGCTGCTGGTGACGGCCGCATGCTGAGCAAGGCTGGCCGCCAGCGCGCCGAAGCTGTCATTGAGTACCAGCACTTTGCTTTGCAGCGTCAGGCCATGCTCCGCCACATAGTTGAGTAGGTATTCATCGGCAGCGTCGAACGCCTGCAGCGGTTCGTCTTGCTGTTCCGGTTGGCGGATGAGGTCAAGCTGGGCGAGCGGGGTATCAAGCAACGGCATGGGCGGGAAAACTCTGGACAATCGACGATTGGTCACCGAGGCCCGTGAAGCGATGGGCTGGCTAAGGCGGGTGATTTTACGTGCTTTTTGCCGCTGGGTACCTGTCCTTGCGTCGTTAGTCAGAACATTCCGCTCAGTGCCGCCTGGACCACCGCTGAGGTTTTGTTGCATGCGCCCATTTTTTGCACCGCGTTGGCCACGTGAAAATGCACTGTACGTTCCTTCATGCTCAGAATAATGGCGATGTCCGCCGCAGTTTTTCCTTCAGCCGTCCATTTCAGTATCTCTATTTCCCTGGCAGTCAGTTTCTTCATGCCGTAACTGTGCAGCGCCTCTAAGGATTGGGTCCCCATTTTTTTTGCCTTCCTGTCGGTCCAGCTTTTGTCCGTGGGTTACGTTTCTAAGTGTAGAAAAAATCCAGATGCGAAAATCCGGCGCAGCGGCACTGCAGACAGATGGAATGCTGGCGTTTTGTCTCATGAGTGGAAAAAGAATTCGCGACTCGCTACACAGCCGGGTCCAGAGGGGTCTTTGAACTCCAGCTGCAGGTATGGCTATACGCTCAAGAGACAAATGATCTAACCGCGCCTGTCTGAGTTGAAACGCGGTTTGGATAACCGTGTGGCGGGACACCGCGGTGCAGTTCGGCAAATGGATGGCCAGTGGGGCCGGCGTAAGGTCGAATGGTCGTGTTATGCCATGAGTCCGTTATCGATGATAAGGATGCCACTACAAACCAGCGGTGTTTATCCACTGCACTTTGCGGGACACTGGGCACCTCCGTTTATGTGCAGGAGTCAGGATCGACCATGACCGCCAGTGAAGAAAAATACACCCGCCAGACGCTGCTCAGCGTGACGCCATTGACCCCAAGCCTGTTCACACTGCGCACCACTCGCGACCCGGGCTTTCGCTTTACGGCCGGGCAGTTTGCGCGTTTGGGTGTCGCCAAGGCCGACGGCAGCATCGTGTGGCGTGCGTATTCAATGGCGTCCTCACCCCACGACGAGTTTCTGGAGTTTTTCTCCATTGTTGTGCCGGGAGGCGAGTTCACCAGCGAGCTGAGCCGCTTGCGTGAAGGTGACACTCTGTTCGTCGAAAAGCTCGCCACGGGTTATCTGACGGTGGACAGATTTACCGACGGCCGTGACCTCTGGTTGTTATCCACAGGCACCGGCGTCGCGCCGTTCCTGTCGATTCTTCAGGACTTCGAGGTGTGGGAAAAATTTGATCGTATCGTTCTGGTGTACAGCGCCCGCGAGGCGAAGGAATTGGCGTATCAACCGCTGATTGCCGGACTCACCGAGCGTGATTACCTGGCTGAGTACGCCGACAAGCTTATCTATGTGCCGGTAGTCACTCGCGAACAAGTTCCTGGCGCGTTGAATGGCCGGATTACTCAGTTGATAGAAAGTGGTGAGCTGGAGGCCGCAGCAGGTTTGCCGCTAACCCCCGAGCACTCGCGAGTGATGATCTGCGGCAACCCGCAAATGATCGAAGACACCCGAGCGTTGCTTAAAGCGCGCGACATGAACCTTAACCTGACACGGCGGCCAGGGCAGGTGGTTGTCGAGAATTATTGGTGACACGTCTTAGGCTGAGCACCGAACCCCGTGGGGATTCTATGTGCCTGCAACTTTCGACGTGGGACCGGCTTCAGCCGGGAATAGGCCGGAACAGGCACTGAATGTAGTCCTGCCGAATACTGCTTTCCCGGCTAAAGCCGGTCCCACGTCATCTGATGCAAACACAGAGAAGTGTTTAGCTAACTACTAAACCGGATGCTTCGGATCCACAGTAATCGGTGCCGACGGCTGATGCTGTTCCTTCAACAGGTCACGAATCTCACCGAGCAGCAGTTCCTGCTTGGTTGGCGTCGGTGGCAGGGTTGGGGCCTTGGCTTCTTCGCGTTTGAGGCGATTGATCGCTTTTACGCCCATGAAAATGGCGAAGGCGACAATGATGAAGTCGATAACTGTCTGGATGAACTTGCCGTAAGCCAGCACTACCGCAGGGGCCGTACCTTCTGCAGGTCTGAGGATAACGGCGAGGTCACTGAAGTCCACACCGCCGATCAGCAGCCCGAGAGGCGGCATGATGACATCGCCGACGAACGACGAAACGATCTTGCCGAATGCCGCACCAATGATGATACCGACGGCCATATCGACCACGTTACCTTTGACGGCAAAGGCTTTGAACTCGCTTAGTACGCTCATGGGTCTTTCCTTGTAACTGATGAGATTTGTCCAATGCAGTGTAAGTCAGCTGCACGCGTTGCGCTGGGCACCCTGCAATCGACCGGGCTTTTCTGACGAAGTTTTATGAATTTCCTCAAAAAGACAGTGCCGCATGCTTACCGACGCGCTGACAGCAGCTGCGTTATGATTGCCAACTTTTACCGATGGGGTTGTCATGGCCAAGGCCAAACGCTTGTATGGCTGCACTGAGTGCGGTGCGACTTTTCCCAAGTGGGCCGGGCAGTGCAGCGAATGCGGCGCCTGGAACACACTGGTGGAAACCGTGTTGGAAAGCGGCAGCGCTGCGCCACCCAGCGGCCGCTCAGGCTGGACCGGGCAGCAGACCCAGATCCGTACGCTGGCCGAGGTCAGTGTCGAGGAAATCCCGAGGTTCTCCACCAACTCGGCCGAGCTGGACCGGGTATTGGGCGGTGGTCTGGTCGATGGCTCGGTGGTGCTGATCGGCGGTGATCCGGGGATCGGCAAGTCCACGATTCTGCTGCAAACCCTGTGCAACATTGCCGAGCGCATGCCCGCTCTGTATGTGACAGGCGAGGAATCCCAGCAGCAAGTCGCGATGCGCGCCCGTCGTCTGGGGTTGCCACAGGACAAGCTGCAGGTCATGACCGAAACCTGCATCGAAAACATCATTGCCACCGCCAAGGTCGAAAAGCCCAAGGTCATGGTGATCGACTCGATCCAGACGATTTTTACCGAACAACTGCAATCCGCTCCGGGCGGTGTCTCGCAAGTGCGTGAAAGTGCGGCCTTGCTGGTGCGTTATGCCAAACAGAGTGGCACCGCGATTTTTCTGGTAGGCCATGTCACCAAAGAGGGCGCATTGGCGGGGCCACGCGTGCTTGAGCACATGGTGGACACGGTTCTGTATTTCGAAGGCGAATCCGATGGCCGTCTGCGTTTGCTTCGAGCAGTGAAAAACCGTTTCGGCGCGGTCAACGAGCTGGGCGTTTTCGGCATGACGGACAAGGGGCTCAAAGAGGTCTCGAATCCGTCGGCGATCTTTCTGACCCGAGCTCAGGAAGAGGTGCCGGGCAGTGTGGTGATGGCGACCTGGGAAGGTACGCGGCCGATGCTGGTGGAGGTTCAGGCGCTGGTGGATGACAGCCATATGTCCAATCCACGTCGCGTGACGCTGGGACTGGATCAGAACCGTCTGGCGATGCTACTGGCTGTGCTGCACCGACATGGCGGCATTCCGACTCACGATCAGGATGTTTTCCTGAACGTGGTGGGCGGCGTCAAAGTCCTGGAGACCGCGTCGGATCTGGCGCTGATGGCGGCGGTGATGTCCAGTCTGCGTAACCGTCCATTGCCTCATGATTTGCTGGTGTTTGGTGAGGTAGGGCTGTCCGGCGAAGTTCGCCCGGTGCCGAGCGGTCAGGAACGTCTCAAGGAAGCCGCCAAACACGGCTTCAAACGGGCGATCGTCCCTAAGGGCAACGCCCCGAAAGAGGCGCCGCCGGGGTTGCAGGTCATTGCAGTCACCCGCTTGGAACAGGCGCTGGATGCGTTGTTTGAATAACGTTCGAGAGGCTCTGTAGGAGC
>NZ_JACONW010000123.1 GCF_014357575.1 Pseudomonas folii
GCTCCTACAGGATTGTGGTTCATCCTGGGCGGGTTACGCGCCAAACACCTTCTTCAAGAACGCCTGCATATCTTTCCACGAGCTTTCATCAGCGGCTTTGTTATAGCCGATGTCCGGGCCGCCGTGTTCGCCGTGGCTCAGACGGTCGGCGTCAGGGTTGGTGAAGCCGTGTTTGGCGTCGGCGAGGCTGACGAATTTATAGTCTGCACCTGCATCGTCCATTTCCTTTTTGAAGGCCGCGACGTTTTCCGGGGTGACCATGCTGTCTTTAGCGCCATGTTCCACCAGCATCGGCACTTTCACGCCACCGGCTTTGGCGGGGGTGTTGGTGACCAGCGCGCCATGGAAGCTGACCACGCCCGCCAGCGGTTCGCCGCGACGTGCCGCATCCAGAACGATCTTGCCGCCGAAGCAGTAGCCGATAGCGGCGATTTTTTTCGGATCGGTCTGCGGTTGTTTCTTCAGTTGTTCGAGACCTGCATCGAAGCGCTTGTTGGCCGCTTCGCTGTCTTTTAACGCCGCCTGCATGAAGCCCATGGCGTCTTTCGGGTGTTCGGTGTTCTTGCCTTCGCCGTACATGTCGATGGCCATGGCGCTGTAGCCAAGCGCTGCAAGGTCACGAGCGCGACGTTTGGCGTAATCGTTCAGCCCCCACCATTCGTGGACCACGATGATGCCGGGACGCTGGCCTTTGATGGCGTCGTCATAGGCGTAATAACCCACCAGCGGTGTGCCGTCGGCGCTTTTATAGTTGATCTGTTCGGTCTTGATGGCCGCCTGAGTCATTCCGGCCAGCCCCATCATCAGCAACGCAATCCAGAAACGCATGATCAACACCTTCTATATAGCGGTTGGGAATGGGGAGAAAGATTAGCGCATTGTGACGGGTGTTTTTTAATGTGTGCGGTAGATAGTTATTCAGCGCAGGTTCAGTGGGTGTTCAGGGCCGGTTCAGGGCGCGCAGACTAGTCTGGTGTCGTACCTGAACAGCGCCCGGCGCAAGAGGACTACAGCATGACGACACTCAACAAGTTTTTCCTGGCTTTGGCTTTTCTGGGCGGCAGTGCTGCGGCGCAAGCGGCGGACAGCGGCAATGAAGTTTCCCGAGCACCGCTGAACAAGAGTGGTGAGCGGGTCGACAGGTTTGGCGAGAGCGGCAGGTCGCTTGGTGATGGAGTCTGGAGTCAGGGCTTGAGCGAGCAGGGCGATGACCAGCCTCACGCCGACCGGCTATATTATTCGGCAGCGTATGACAGCCTGTCGGGGACGTATAACGGCGTGCCGGTCGCGCAGAAAACACTGTCGGGGCACTATGATCTGCGGCAGGCTCATGCGCTGGGGTTCAGTGCTGAAGAGGGTGATTCGCAACGCTGGAAACCGCTGCAGCAGGGGCTTTGATAGTTGGTCATCACGGTTCGTAGGACCGGCTTTAGCCGGGAGGATGGCATTCCTGATGATAGAAATGCGGCGAATGTACTTGCTTCCTCGCGGCTGAAGCTGCTCCTACGGGTTTATCGTCTTTGAAATGCCGGATTGCGGTTTGTTGATTTTAGAACGTGAAACATCACCCAGGAGAGCGTCATGAAGTTGCTGGTGGTTGAGGACGAGGCGCTGTTGCGTCATCACTTGCAAACCCGATTGACCGAGGCTGGCCATATCGTTGAGTCGGTCGCCAATGCCGAAGAGGCGCTGTACCAGGTGGGGCAGTTCAACCATGACCTGGCGGTGATCGACCTCGGGCTGCCGGGCATGAGCGGCCTGGAACTGATTCGCCAGTTGCGGACCCTTGGCAAGGCGTTCCCGATTCTGATTTTGACCGCCCGTGGCAATTGGCAGGACAAGGTCGAAGGTCTGGCCGCCGGGGCTGATGATTACGTGGTCAAGCCGTTCCAGTTCGAAGAGCTGGAAGCGCGACTCAATGCGTTGCTGCGTCGGGCCAGCGGTTTTACCCACTCGACGATTATTGCCGGGCCATTGTCGCTGGACCTGAACCGCAAACAGGCAACGCTGGAAGAGCAACCGCTGCCGCTGACGGCCTACGAATACCGGATTCTCGAATACCTCATGCGCCATCATCAGCAGGTGGTGGCCAAAGAGCGCCTGATGGAGCAACTCTACCCCGATGACGAAGAGCGCGATCCTAATGTGATCGAGGTCCTGGTCGGTCGTCTGCGGCGCAAGATCGAAGGTGCCGTGGCCTTCAAACCCATTGAAACCGTGCGCGGGCTGGGCTATCTGTTCAACGAGCGCTGCACATGATTCGTTCGCTGCACCTGCGCCTGATGATTGGCGCAGCGACCCTTGCAGTGATTTTCATGTTGCTCATGTTGCCTGCCTTGCAGGGCGCGTTCAGCCTCGCGTTGCGCGGCTCCATCGAGCAACGGCTGGCGTCCGATGTGACCACATTGATTTCCGCCGCCAGAGTCGAGAATGGCCGTCTGTTGATGCCGTCGGTGCTGCCGGGCGAGCAATTCAACCTTCCGGGGTCGCGTTTACTGGGCTACATCTATAACCGTCAGGGTGATCTGGTCTGGCGCTCCCTGGCCACTGAAGATGAGTTCATCGACTACCAGCCGCGTTACGACGGCAAGGGCAGTGAGTTCACGACCATCAGGGAATCCAACGGCGAAGAGTTTTTCGTCTATGACGTAGAAATCAAATTGCTCGGCGGCCGTAACGCGGCTTTCAGCATCGTGGCCCTGCAACCGGTGCGCGGTTATCAGGAAACCGTGACTGAGTTGCGGCAAAAACTGTATCTGGGGTTTGGCGCGGCGTTGCTGGTATTGCTCGCGCTGCTCTGGCTGGGGCTGACCTGGGGGCTGCGTGCCTTGCGCGGTTTGAGTCAGGAGCTGGATCAGGTGGAGTCAGGCCAGCGCGAGAGCCTCAGTGAAAACCATCCCAGTGAATTGTTGCGTCTGACCGGCTCGTTGAACCGTCTGCTGAGCAGCGAGCGCGAGCAGCGAATTCGTTACCGGGATTCCCTCGACGACCTGGCTCACAGCCTGAAAACCCCACTGGCGGTGTTGCAGGGTGTCAGTGAAAACATCGCCAAGCGACCTGAAGACGTGGAGCAGGCGCGCATTCTTCAATCGCAGATCGAGCGCATGAGTCAGCAGATCGGCTATCAGCTGCAACGGGCCAGCCTGCGCAAGAGCGGGCTGGTGCGTCATCACGTCAGGCTGCGGCCGGTGGTGGAAAGCCTGTGCAATACGCTGGAGAAGGTCTACCGCGATAAACAGGTCAAGGTGACGCTGGATTTGCCCGACGAATGCGTGGTGCCGATGGAAGAGGGCGCTTTGCTGGAAATGCTCGGCAATCTGTTGGAGAACGCCTATCGGCTGTGTCTGGGGCAGGTGCGGGTCAGCCTGCGCCCGTCCGAGTCGGGCGATGAGCTGTGCGTTGAGGACGATGGTCCCGGCGTGCCGGAAAGCCAGCGCGAACGTATTTTGCAGCGGGGCGAACGGCTGGACCGCCAGAACCCGGGGCAGGGTATCGGTCTGGCGGTGGTCAAAGACATCATCGAAAGCTACAACGCCCGCTTGACCCTGGACGACTCGCCGCTGGGCGGGGCTGCGTTCAGGATTCATTTTTTCGCGGGTTAGGCCGCTGCTGCGCGCGGGGCAGTTGGAGCGAGGCTTGCCCGCGAATCAGTCGATGAGGTGAATCAGGAAGACCGCGTCATCGTTTTTCGCGGGCAAGCCTCGCTCCAACAGGCCGCAGGCTGAGCTTCTCCTGGCTGAATCGATAGTGAGTGACCGGCACTGGCGAAACACTCTTTCCAGCAGCGCTTCACTTCTCAACACCTTGGCACTGCTGGCAATATCCGGCGCGAGCCAGCGGTCTTCGTCGTACGGCGGGACTTCTTCGCGGAGCACGCGCCACGCGGCATCGGTGCCGACGCCAAAGCGCTGGATCTTCAAAAATTCGAAGGCCTGGGCCGCGAGCAAATACTCAATCGCCAGAATCTGGGTGGTGTTATCCAGCACCTTGTGCAGCTTCAGCGCAGCGTTGGTGCCCATGCTCAAATGGTCTTCCTGCAGGCCCGACGTGACGAAGTTGTCGGTAACCGCCGGTTGCGCCAGTTGGCGGTTTTCCGCACACAGGGACGCCGCGACGTACTGAACAATCATCATCCCCGAGTTGACCCCCGGCTGGCTGACCAGAAACGCCGGCAGGTTACTGATAGTCGGGTTGATCAGGCGATCCAGTCGCCGCTCGGCAATCGAGCCCAGTTCAGCCACGGCAATGGCCAATAGATCTGCGGCCATGGCCACAGACTGACCGTGCGGGTTGGCTTGCGACACCACCCGATACGCCTCAGGTGTGCCGAGTAAAAGCGGGTTGTCAGTGGCCGAGTTCAGCTCGATTTCAATCTGCCGGGTCGCATGCACTAATTGGTCGCGAGTCGCGCCGTGCACTTGCGGGATCGAGCGAACGCTCAGCGCGTCCTGAGTCCGAATGCCATGGCTGTTGACCACCACTTCGCTGCCGTCCAGCAGACCACGCAGGTTGCTGCCAACGATTTGCATGCCCGGATGCGGCTTGAGTGCGATGATCTCGGGATCGAACGCATTGATCTGACCGCCAAGCGCTTCAAAGCTCATGGCGCCAATCACATCCGCCCACTGTGTCAGACGCTGCGCGTCGGCAATCGCCAGGCAGCTCAGGCCGGTCATGCACGGCGTACCGTTGACCAGACACAACCCGTCTTTCGCACCCAGCACCACCGGACTCAACCCTTCGGCGTCCAGCGCTTGCTGTGCAGGTACGACATGGCCGCGATAACTGACATTGCCTACGCCCAGCAAGGCAATGCCGATGTGCGCCATGTGCGTCAGATAACCCACCGAACCCTGAGACGGTACGTACGGTGTGATGTTGCGGTTGAGCAGGTTCAGTAACGCTTCGACCACTTGCCGGTGCAGCCCGGATTTGCCCTGGCTGTAATTGATGATTGCCGCGCAGATGATCGACCGGGTTTGCTCGTCTGAAAGCGCTACACCGACGCCACACGCGTGGCTCAGCAAGGTATTGCGCGACAGCTGGCTTAGTTGTTCGCCTTGCAGGGAAATGTTGCACAGAGCGCCCAGCCCGGTGTTCACGCCATAAGCACGCTCGCCGCTGGCGACGATGCGCTCGACGATGGCCTGAGCGTTGTCGATCCGCGCCCAGGCGGTGTCCGAAAGCGCCAGCTGTGCGCCCCGGCGAGCGACTGCGACCACCTCTTGCCAACGGACCGGACCTTCACCAATGACCACTTGTTCGACGGGCGACATCTGCACGCTTCCTTACACAGTGACTGCGCGCCGCTGCACGAAACGATCAACGTATTCGTCGGCGGGGGAGTAGAGGATTTCTTTCGGAGTGCCCACCTGAATCAACTGCCCGTCCTTGAGAATCGCGATGCGATTACCGATGCGCACGGCTTCATCAAGGTCGTGGGTGATGAACACAATGGTTTTCTTCAGGCTGCTTTGCAGTTCCAGCAACTGGTCCTGCATTTCCGCGCGGATCAACGGATCGAGGGCGCTGAACGCTTCGTCCATCAGAATAATGTCGGTGTCAGCCGCCAATGCGCGGGCCAGCCCCACCCGTTGGCGCATGCCGCCGGACAGCTGATGCGGGTATTTATTTTCGTAGCCTTGCAGGCCCACGGTGCTGATCCATTGGCGGGCGCGCTCGATGCAATACTCTTTGCTCTCGCCGCGTACTTTCAGGCCGTAGGCAACGTTGTCCTCTACCGTCTTGTGCGGCAGCAAGCCGAAGCTCTGGAACACCATGCTGATTTTCTTGCGGCGGAATTGGCGCAGGGCTTCCATGTCGTACTGCAGGATGTCTTCGCCATCGACCAGAATTTCACCGCTGGTGGGATCAATCAGACGGTTGAAGTGGCGCACCAGCGTGGACTTGCCTGAACCGGACAGGCCCATGATCACGAAAATCTCACCGCTGCCGATGGACAGCGACAAGTCGTTCACGCCGACCACGCAGCCGGTTTTTGCCAATACTTCATCTTTGCTGCCGTTCTGTCTGACCATTTCCAGCGCGTCCTTGGGACGGTTGCCGAAGATCTTGAAGACGTTGCGGACCACGATTTTGTTGGGCTCTTGGTCAGTCATTTGTTCGCCTCATGCCGTGGTCGGCCGTATGCCTGGGTGATGCGGTCGATGACCACTGCGAGAATCACGATAGCCAGCCCGGCTTCGAGTCCGCGTCCGACGTTCAGGGTCTGAATGCCCACCAACACATCTTCGCCAAGGCCGCGAGCGCCGATCATCGAGGCGATAACCACCATCGACAGGGCCATCATCGTGGTCTGGTTGATCCCGGCCATGATGCTCGGCAGCGCCAGGGGAAGTTGCACGCCGAACAATTGCTGCCAGCGGTTTGCGCCGAAGGCATTGATTGCTTCCATGACTTCGCCGTCCACCTGGCGAATGCCCAGATCGGTGAGGCGAATCAAAGGCGGCGCTGCGTAGATCACGGTGGCAAAAATCGCCGGGACCTTGCCTAGGCCGAACAGCATCAGCACCGGAATCAGGTATACGAAGCTGGGCATGGTCTGCATGATGTCCAGCAATGGCATCAGCACCGAACGCAGGCGATTACTGCGCGCCGAGAGGATGCCCAGCGGTATGCCGATGATCACTGAGATCAGCGTGGCGACCAGCATCAGCGCTAACGTCTGCATCAGCTTGTCCCACAGCCCGACCGCGCCCACCAGAAACAGCAGGCCGACGATGACGGCGGTGGTCACGATCTTGCGCGTGGCATGCCAGGCAATGCCGCCGACAATCGCCAGCATCAACCACCATGGCGCCATGCGCAGCAGGCCTTCCAGATTGACGATGGCCCACAGCAGCGTGTCGGAGATCTGCCGGAACACATCGCCGTAATTGGTCACCAGCGCATCAACCCAGTCGTTGACCAGATTGGCGATGGAGAATGTGAAGCTTTCGGGGAACATAAGGTGCTCTCTGAACGGGGATTCAATTCTGTAGGAGCTGCCGAAGGCTGCGAAGGCGGCGGATCAGGTATATCGCTTCGCAGCCTTCGGCAGCTCCTACAGGGGATTGCGTTACAACGAAGCATCCACCTTTTTCGCCGCTTCTTCACTCACCCAGGCATGCCAGACTTCCGGGTGTTCCTTGAGGAAGATCTTCGCCAGTTTCGGCGATTCGATGCGGTCCTTGGTCATGCGGGCCAGGTTCTGGTTGAGCAGATCAATGGGGATGTTGACCTTTTCCATGACTGACACCAATTCCGGAGCCTGTTCGTGGAAGGTCTTGGACAAGCCCACCTTGATCTCGATGTTCTTGTTCACCCCATCTTTCTCTTCCAGACGTACCAGATCCACCTGGCCCATCAGAGGCGTTGGCGACCAGTAGTAAGTCAGGATCGGCTCGCCACGTTTGTAGCTCGACAGAATAGCTGCATCCAGCGCCGGGCCGGTGCCTGGGCGGAAGTTGGTGTATTTGTCTTCCAGGCCATAGGTCTTCAGCATTTCGCTGTTTTCCAGCTCGCAGGTCCAGCCAGCAGGGCAGTTGTAGAAACGGCCTTTGCCCGGCTCTTCAGCGTCTTTGAAAAGCGTCGAGTATTTGGCCAGATCGCTGATGGATTTCAGGTCCGGAGCCTTGGCTTCCAGCTTGCGCTTGGCGTCGCCTTCGATCACATAACGCGGCACGTACCAACCCTCGACCGCGCCTTTGACGGGGCTGCCGACACCGACCACTTTCCCGGCTTTCTCAGCCTTGTTCCACACTTCGCTGCGGCCGACCCACTCTTCGGCGAAGACCTGAATATCGTTGGTGCTCAGGGCGTTTTCCATGGTGATGGAATTGCCCGGCAAGCTATCGACTTCACAGCCGTAACCCTTGTTCAGGACCACCTGCAGCACGTCGGTCAGCAACATGGCGCTTTCCCAGTTCAGACCGGCGAACTTCACCGGCTTGCCGGATTCACACCAACCCGCTGCCTGACTCGCGCCAGCGCCGGTGAGCAAACCCAGTGAAATCAACGTGGATAGCAGTGCCTTCTTGGTTTTCATTGTGTGACGCTCCTCGCGAATGGATGTGGGCAGTTTCCAGATCAAAAGGCCAGAAGCCTGATTGCAGGACACTTGACGGTCCTTTGGGGTGGTCAGTTCCTTCTGCGGGTTTGGATATCCTTTGTGGGAGCGGGTGGGCGGCATTCCGACTTGCCCGCGATAAACGATGACGCGGTATGTCGTCTAGCTGCGTCTCATGTATCGCGGGCAAGCACCGCTCCCACAGGGAAACTCGCTAGCCCTTGATCATCGGCAGGTTCAAGCCCTTTTCATTGGCGCAATCGATCGCGATCTGATAACCCGCATCCGCATGGCGCATCACGCCGGTGGCCGGGTCGTTGTGCAACACGCGGGCGATGCGTTCGGCGGCTTCGTCGCTGCCGTCGCACACGATCACCATCCCCGAATGCTGCGAGAAGCCCATGCCGACGCCGCCGCCGTGGTGCAGTGAAACCCAGGTTGCGCCGCTGGCGGTGTTCAGCAGAGCGTTGAGCAGTGGCCAGTCGGATACGGCATCGGAACCGTCCTGCATGGATTCTGTTTCGCGGTTCGGGCTAGAGACCGAGCCGGAGTCCAAGTGGTCGCGGCCGATCACAACCGGTGCCGACAACTCACCGCTGCGGACCATTTCGTTGAACGCCAGACCGAGTTTGGCGCGCTGACCCAGGCCGACCCAGCAGATACGCGCTGGCAGGCCCTGAAAGGCAATGCGCTCGCGGGCCATGTTCAGCCAGTTGTGCAGATGCGCGTCGTCCGGGATCAGTTCTTTGACCTTGGCATCGGTCTTGTAGATGTCTTCCGGATCGCCAGACAGCGCGGCCCAGCGGAAAGGCCCTACACCACGGCAGAACAACGGACGAATGTAGGCCGGGACGAAACCCGGGAAGTCGAACGCATTGGTCACGCCTTCTTCCTTGGCCATCTGCCGGATGTTGTTGCCGTAATCGAAAGTCGGGATGCCCATTTTCTGGAACGCCAGCATCGCTTCAACGTGCTCGGCCATGGACTGCTTGGCGGCTTTGACCACTGCTGCGGGTTCGGTCAAAGAGCGGGCGCGGTACTCATCCCAGGTCCAGCCTTTTGGCAGATAACCGTTGAGTGGGTCGTGGGCGCTGGTCTGGTCGGTGACCATGTCCGGGCGCACGCCACGACGAACCATTTCCGGCAGGATTTCTGCGGCGTTACCACACAGGGCGATGGATATCGCCTTGCCTTCTGCGGTGTACTTGGCGATACGTGCCAGGGCGTCATCCAGATCGTCGGCTTGTTCATCGACGTAACGGGTCTTGAGGCGGAAGTCGATCCGGCTCTGTTGGCATTCGATGTTCAACGAGCTGGCCCCGGCCATACCTGCTGCCAGAGGTTGCGCGCCTCCCATGCCACCCAGGCCTGCCGTCAGGACCCACTTGCCTTTGAGGCTGCCGTTGTAATGCTGGCGACCGGCTTCGACGAAGGTTTCGTAAGTACCTTGAACGATCCCCTGGCTACCGATGTAGATCCAGCTGCCTGCGGTCATCTGGCCGTACATCGCCAGACCCTTGGCATCCAGTTCGTTGAAGTGCTCCCAGCTCGCCCAGTGCGGCACCAGGTTGGAGTTGGCGATCAATACCCGAGGCGCGTTGCTGTGGGTCTTGAACACGCCGACCGGCTTGCCGGACTGAACCAGCAGGGTTTCGTCGTCATTCAGATTGGTCAGGCTTTCGACGATCTTGTCGTAGCACTCCCAGTTGCGGGCTGCGCGACCGATGCCGCCGTAAACCACCAGTTCTTTGGGGTTCTCAGCCACTTCCGGGTCAAGGTTGTTCATCAGCATGCGCAATGGTGCTTCGGTCATCCAGCTTTTGGCGGTGAGCTTGGTGCCACGAGCCGCGCGTACTTCGACGTCACGGTAGCGGGTCCAGTGTTGGTTATTCTCGGTCACGAAAGAAGTCCTCAGCGATCAGTTCAATGCACTTGGCTTTACTTGTATGTACAAGCATATGCAATTGAAATACCAACTCTTGAAAACCAGTTGGTAGGAGCGAACTTGTTCGCGAGGTGGGAGGCGGATTGATGAATATGTTGGGTGGTCTGACGCTCTCGCGAACAAGTTCGCTCCTACCATTAATCCGCGCAGGTTCAATAGGTTGTGTGCTGTTTGGCTGCGTGGTGCTTTGCTGGATTGGCGACTTCTACGGTGCCGTGGACCAACCTTGCAGAGAAAGATGCGCGCAAAGAACCAGTCGTCTGCAGTTGTTACTTGGCAGACGACTCGCTTCGTTTTGGGGCGCTCGGTAACAAAATGGTGCGCGGTTTGGGTCAGATGACCTTCACCGCACGCCCGATGAACTGGATCGGCCCGGTAGGCTTGCCTATCGGTGAACCGGTGGCTTGTTCAAGCGTCAGCTCGAACAATTGGTTAGGCTGCAACGGCGGCAGTTTATCCAGCGGCACTTGCAGGGTTTGCCCCGGCTTGACCAAGCCCAGAGACACGGGACCCTGCCAGTCGTCACCCTTGGTCCAGAATTCCAGCGCTTTGTCGGCGGGCACTTCGGTCACGCTCAGGGGGATGAGCTGTATGTCTTGAGAGTTGCTGGTCTGAATCACCCAGCCTGGCGCTTTATCCTGCGGCGCGACCAGCACCACCAGATACGATGGCGATGGAGTCGAACGCGACTGAGTGAGCAGCGTCATGCCTAGCACCAACGACGCCGCCAACCCGGCACCTGCCAGACCGCGCCAGATCGAGAGGTTGTTCCACCAGCTTTGCACGTCGCGTTTTGCGGCTTTTTGTGGCGCGAGCAAATCATCCAGGCTGCGCTCGATCCGAGCCCACAGATGCGGTGGCGGGTTCTGCGGCTCTACCATATCCGTCAGCGGCAGCAGACGTGCTTCCCATTCATCGACTGCAGCGCGCAAGGCGGGTTCGTTGGGCAGCCGACGCTCTACTTCAATTCGTTGATGGGCAGACAAAGTGCCCAGCACATATTCGCCCGCCAACTCATTCAGCGGTTTTTGGGGTTCAGTGCCCGAGCTGTTGCTCATCCGATGCACTCCCGTAATGCATTCAGGCTGCGCTTGATCCAGGCTTTGACAGTGCCCAGCGGCGCGCCGATTTTTTGCGCAATCTCTTGATGTGAATAGCCGTCCACGTAAGCGTGGAACACGCAGTTGCGACGTACCGGTTCAAGCTGTTCCAGACAGAATTCGATCCGCCCCGGATTTACTCGCCAGTCAAAACTGTCCACCGTTTCGTTCCAGCCTTCCAGCGTTGCCTGGGCTTCATCGTGCTCGTCTTCCTCGTCGCTCTGCACTTCCCGGGCATTGTTGCGAATGGCGTTCAACGCCAGATGCCGGGTGATGCTGAATATCCAGCCACGCGCCGAACCCCGGGTCTTGTCGAAGCTTGCCGCCCCGGTCCAGACCTTGATAAAGGCGTCATGCACAATGTCCTGAGCCAGCGCGCTATCACGCACCAGTCGTTGCGCCACACCGAGCAAACGAGGACTTTCCTGGGCATACAGCCGCTCAAGCGCCTGCCGCTCGCCTCGGGCGCAGGCATCCAGTGCTGCTTCGTAATCAAACAGGGATTCTTGGGAGGACAATTCAATACGCCGTATACAGAGTACTTCTACCCCGATTTGAATCGGAGCACCCGCGCAGGAGCATAGACCAGTTCCTGCGCAGGACCCACAGACTTACTTAGCGGACCAGAAAATATAATCGGCCTGGTATTTAACGATTTCCTTGGCGCCTTTGTTGCTCTCGGCACACGCTTTAGCGGGGGCTACGCCGCCTTTGAGCGCGGTACGCTGAATGTAGGCAACACCGGTCATCGCGCCTTTGCCTTCAGCCGGGTTGGCTTTGACCAACTGGTACGGCAGGTTGCCAGCGCTGGATGGGGCCACGGCAAGCTGGGTGCCGGTCACTTTCGAACCGTCTTTGGCTTCCCAGGTGGCTGGAGGGCCGTAGTAGGTGCCGACTTGCTTGCCGCTGCGATCATTGAGCACGGCTTTAGGACCCACGAACGCCCATTCCATGCCTTCTGCAGCATTGGCTTTGGCACGGCACTCGTAAGTGATTTCGCCGACACCGGTGGTTTCCATGCTGACTTTGAAGCCGTCTGGAACCCGCACGGTTTCCGGCAGGTTGCTTTGAGCGAAGGCAGAGGGCGCCAGGCAAGTGAAAGCCAGTGCAGCACCAGTCAGGCAGAGCAAGCGTTTTGCGTTCATGCAGACATCTCCAGTTTTGGGTTTTCGCTTAACAGCCAAACCGGCTGCTTATCTGTACTACCCGCGAGAAACCCATCTGGATGCAGCAATTTGAAAATAAATTTTCAGCCTTTGCTGATTTTGCTGCGCAGGAGGATGACGCCCGCAATTGCAGCCAGTCCGGACCCCATCAATACACCGACTTTTACTTCGTCGATCAGATGCGCGGAACCGGGGAAGGCGAGGTTGCCAATAAACAGACTCATGGTGAAACCGATACCGCACAGGATTGCGACGCCATACAACTGCACCCAGTTGCTGCCTTCCGGCAACGACGCCAGGCCGGATCGAATGGCCAGAACAGCGGCGAGGAATACGCCAATCTGTTTACCCACGAACAGGCCAAGCGCAACGCCCAGCGGTACAGGATCAATCAGGTTTTGCAGCGAGATTCCTGACAACGAAACCCCGGCGTTGGCAAAGCCGAAGATGGGCACGATGGCAAACGCGACCCAGTAGTGCAGCTTCTCTTCAAGGAACAGCAGTGGCGAGCGGGACTCTTCTTCGGGCTTGCCCAACGGAATGCACAGTGCCAGAGCGACACCGGCCAATGTCGCGTGAACGCCCGATTGGAGGACGAAAAACCACAAGGCAGCGCCCAGCAACAAATACGGCAGCAGACGACGCACCCGCAGGCGATTCATCACGATCAATACCGCGAGCGTGGCGAAGGAGGCCAGCAGCATCGGCATGTTCAGGCCGGAGCTGTAAAAGAAGGCGATGATGGTGACGGCGCCCAGATCATCGAGAATCGCCAGTGCGGCGAGGAATACTTTCAGGGAGGTCGGCACGCGTTTACCCAGCAGCGACAACACGCCAAGGGCGAACGCAATATCGGTAGCGGCAGGGATTGCCCAGCCGCTCATGGTTTCCTTATTGCCCCAGTTGACCGCAATGTAGATCAGCGCAGGCACCAGCATGCCGCCAGCCGCTGCAAAGCCGGGCAGGGCGCGCTGGCCCCAGGTAGCCAGACCGCCCGCGAGCACTTCACGTTTGATTTCCAGGCCGACCATCAGGAAAAAGATCGCCATCAGCCCGTCGTTGATCCACAGCTCGACGGAAAGCCCCAGCCAGACGCTGTGCAGTGCCGCGAAGTAACCCGTTGAAAGCCCTGAGTTGGCGACGATCAAAGCAGCCAGCGCCGCGCCCATCAACACGATTCCACCGGCTGATTCGGAGGCCAGGAAGCTGGCAAGAATCGCGATGGCTCTTGGGGTTTCTTTTTTGTTGTTATAGGCAGTCATTGGCGGTGGGGGCGTCCTTGGTTTTTGATTCGCGCCACATCCTCTGTAGGAGCGCGCTTGCCCGCGATTGCGTCGGTTCAGCCGCTTCTTATGATGACTGACACACCGCAATCGCGGGCAAGCGCGCTCCTACAGGAAAGGTGCGTTCAGATCCTGGTTAGCTCAATCAAACAACAGCGGCTCGCACGCGGGGCATACAGCACAACCTCCAGCAGCGCGCCGGATTCATTATCCAGCTGCAGGCAATCATGCTTTTCCAGCAATTGCGGGGGATGCTCTGCCAGGTTCGCGGCCATCTGCTCTGCGGCGCTGAACAGCAACAGCGTAGACGCAGAACTGAACAAGCGTTGCGGTTTGAGCACGTCGACCCACTGCAGACTGACGCGATAACGTGCTGGCGAATAGATCAGGTTGAAGTCGCGAATCGCACCGTCGAGCAATGTGCAACTGACCTGGCTGTCGCCGCTGAACGCGAACGGATCACCCGGCAAAAGTGGTTCGGTCGTCTTGCCGTCGATATCCAGCGTCATGCCCACGCCTTGCAGCACGGTGATGATGCGTTGATAGCCCGGAAACAGCGAAAAGCCGCCGGACTGCTCGATATCGGCAATCGACAGGCGCCAGCTGAAACCTTCCAGGCCTTCGCCTGCATCGCGGGTCACTTCTTCCGTGCTGCCACCGCCGTTTTTCCAGGGCATGCGCGGGTAGTCGGCGGCGCGTAAAACAGTCAGTTGGCTCATTTGCTGAAACGTCCTTCCAGGCGATGGCGGGAACCGGGGTGGATCAGTCGTGCGGCGGTCACTGGCTGACGGCCAGACCACGTGCGACGGCGGATCAACAGGCAAGGTTCGCCGGGGCTAATTTGCAGCAGCTCGCACTCATCCGGCTCGGCCAGAATGGCTTCAACCACATGCTCGCCTTCGGTCAAGGGCGCGACTTGCGAGAGATAAGCGTAGGGCGTCTGCTGAGTGAAATCCTGACTCAAGTAATCCGGCGCGACCAACGCGTTGACATAGCGATCTTCGATTTGCACCGGCAGATCGTTTTCAAGATGCACGATCAACGAGTGAAAAACCCGCTGACCTTCGCGCATGTCCAGCGCCAGGGCTCGCTCTGAGCCTGCGGCTTCTTCTTTGAGCAGGATGACCTTGCAGGTGTGCCGATGACCACGGGCAGCGATTTCGTCAGCAATATTGTGGACTTCGAACAGTGCCGACTGACTTTTAGGCTCGGCGACGAAAGTACCAACGCCTTGCATGCGCACCAACAGGCCTTCGGCGGTCATTTCACGCAGGGCACGGTTGATGGTCATGCGGCTAAACCCCAGCTGGGTCACCAACTCGCTTTCCGACGGAACGCGGTGATGCGGCGGCCAGTTTCCGCACTGGATCTGCTGGGCGATCATCTGCTTGACGCGGGCGTACAGCGGGGCCGGACTGTCGCCCATTTGGGCAGCCAAAGGTGAAGTGGCAGGCGGAGTCGGCACTGAGGGCAATCCTTTTCGAAGGTAATTCAGGTGCGGGTCGGCGCTGATCTTGCAGCGCCTGGACATTAATAACGTGTGTTCACGCTAACCATTAACCTGTTCGGCGACAAGCTTGCCGGAGTTTACCGAGCGTGCAAACGTCTGTATATGTATATACAAATCACTTTCTTCGGGATGCAAAGCCATGTCCGCCTTCTTTGCCGAGCGTGCATTGTTGCCCAGCGGCTGGGCCACTAATGTTCGCATTGAGGTCAGCGCCGCTGGCGTGATCACTCATGTCGCCACGGAGGCAGAGGCTTCTGGTGCGGAGTTACTCACAGGACCGTTGCTGCCAGGCATGCCAAATCTGCATTCTCATGCGTTTCAGCGGGCGATGGCCGGGCTGGCGGAAGTCGCGGGCAACCCTAATGACAGCTTCTGGACCTGGCGCGATTTGATGTACCGCCTGGTCGGCAAGATCAGCCCGCAGCAACTGGGCGTCATTGCCCGTCAGTTGTACATCGAAATGCTCAAGGGCGGTTTTACCTCGGTCGCCGAATTTCATTACGTGCATCAAGACACTACCGGCAGGCCTTACGCCGATCCCGCGGAATTGGCACTGCAAGTCAGCCAGGCGGCAAGTTCTGCCGGGATCGGACTGACGCTGTTACCGGTGCTCTACAGTCATTCCGGTTTCGGCGGGCAAGCGCCGAACGAGGGGCAGCGGCGATTTATCCACAGCACCGACAGCTACCTTGATCTGCAGGCCCGTTTGCAACCTGTATTGCGCCAGCAGCCTGCACAGCAACTGGGCCTGTGTTTTCACTCGCTGCGTGCGGTAACGCCTGAGCAGATCAGTGCGGTACTGGCCGCCAGTGATCCGCACTGCCCGGTACATATCCATATCGCCGAACAGCAGAAGGAAGTCGACGACTGCCTGAGCTGGAGCGGCCGTCGGCCTGTGCAATGGCTGTACGAGAACGCTCCGGTTAATGAGCGTTGGTGTCTGGTGCATGCAACGCATGTGGAGCCTGATGAAGTGGCGCTGATGGCGCAAAGCGGCGCGGTCGCCGGGTTGTGTCTGACCACCGAAGCGAATCTGGGCGACGGGATTTTTCCGGCAGTGGATTACATCGCTCAAGGCGGGCGCTGGGGGATCGGTTCAGACAGCCATGTGTCATTGAGCGTCGTCGAAGAATTGCGCTGGCTGGAGTACGGTCAGCGACTGCGGGATCAGCGTCGCAATCGCTTGTATCGCAGCGATCAGCCCATGGTCGGCAGGACGCTGTTTGATGCAGCGCTGGTCGGTGGGGCTCAGGCGCTGGGTCAGCCGATGGGTCGACTGGAAGTGGGGCAGCGCGCCGACTGGCTGGTGCTCGATGGCAATGATCCGTATATCGCCACAGCGTCGGACGACGGGATCCTCAACCGCTGGCTATTCGCAGGCAGCGACCGGCAGATTCGCGACGTGATGGTCAACGGTAAGTGGGTGGTGCGCGAAGGGCATCATGCCGGGGAAGAGCAGAGCAATCGGGAGTTTGCGCAGGTGC
>NZ_JACONW010000124.1 GCF_014357575.1 Pseudomonas folii
CTGCCTCGCGATGCTCGTGAGCTCCTGCAGACAAGCATTACAAATCAGATAGTTGTTACAGGCGCAGCCAGCATCGTCAGTTTCACACCACGCTTTCACGATAAAGACTGCTCTTATGCCCAATACCTGCGGCATTCAACCGGCCCACAAGATCCAGACGCGCTTTACCGCCGCCTGAACGCACGTATTCAAGCTCCGAGGCGGTGATTAAAACCACCGGCACCAAACGAACGGGGGAAAGTGGCATGTCATCCAGACGGGTGTTGAAATCCGGTTCAGGGCCGCCCAGCAGAACACCTACCGCATCGTCTTCGGTCACAAAATGCTTGGGCACCTGATCACCGATGTGATGTGAGAGGCTGACCCCAGGCAACTCCAGCGAGAGCACGCCGTATTGGTCCAACTGGTGAGTAACGCCGCCAGCATTGGCTACTGTTGCCGCAACAGTCTGGATCACTTCAAACACCCAACTGCGCTTGAAAGGGTCAACGTCTCCCAACACGCCGCGTGCCTGTTCGGGAATATCAGAGGTCTCCAGAAACAGCTCCATCTCGAAACCATTGCCCGCCTCTTCAGCATCATCAAACGGATCTGACAGACCTTCCGTGGCCAGAATGATGGCGTCGTCGCGCCGAACGATTCGATAAGCCTGACGGGTTGAAGGCCAATACGGTCCGCCTGTGAAGCTGGGGCTGATAATGTGGGCAATGACATCTTTTTCGACGATGCCGACAGATGCCCAGTGACGATCAAGACACTCCTCACTCGCTAAACGAGCAGCCTGATTCGCAATGTCGGCTTCGGTCTCAACAGGGTCGTCGAAAGTCTCAGGATCAGTTGGCTCAGCGGATTGCCCGGCAGGTTGAACGACCTCCGGCTCTGGTTTTTTCTGTGAACCAAAAAGTTTCTTGAAGAAATTCATGTGCACTCCTTGCTGGATGCGAATCGCTGATTGTCCGGGAACCGATGAGGCCATGCCCCCTGCGACGCTTGGAACGCTTAAACAGTGGAAGGTTGCGGGATCAACTGCTATGGAGACTTAAGCAATAAAGCCTGGCAGATGTTCGCTGCGCTAGTACTGCGTTGCAATCCAGCATCTTGCTGGCGCACCGGTGCAGCAGACAACAGCACATACGTTACATCGGTATTTCGCAATACGCGGTCAACTCAACGACTAGAACACTCATGGCAACGGATGCCCCCAGCCCCGTAAATGCGCTCCCCATGGGGTCGTGGGCCCAATCCGAAACCATCAGTACACACCATTGAGGCAGCCGCGAATGCGAAATGAGCCGTCGGATTCTTCCAGGCATTCGTAACTGACTCTGTTAATGCTCACGCGTTGAGCTAACGTCTTTAGCTGACTCTCGTGCAATGCCGAGAGCTGGAGGTTATGTGTCTGATACTCACAACACCCAAGCCGATTCCCCAACGAGTTCACGCAGGCAAGTGCTCAAAGTTGGCGCCACAGCGCTGGCCGTAGGCTCACTCTCGGCAATGGCGTTGGGCAGCAATAGCGCCGCTCAAGCGGCAACTTCAGCCCCTACTGGAAAAGGACATAACGACATGACAAGTTTCACGACCAGCGACGGTACTGAAATTTTCTACAAGGACTGGGGCACCGGTCAGCCCATCGTTTTCCACCACGGCTGGCCGCTCAGTTCCGATGACTGGGACGCGCAGATGCTGTTCTTCGTGTCCAAGGGCTATCGCGTGATCGCTCACGACCGTCGTGGTCATGGCCGCTCAACCCAGACCGCTAAAGGCAACGAAATGGACACCTACGCCGCCGACGTATCTGCGCTGGTGACCCACCTGAAACTCAAGGACGCCGTGCACATCGGCCACTCCACAGGCGGCGGTGAAGTCGCTCGCTACGTTGCGCAACACGGTGCTGGCCGCGTGGCCAAAGCAGTCTTGATCGGCGCGGTGCCACCGATCATGGTCAAGTCAGAGAAGAATCCGGGCGGTCTGCCGATAGACGTGTTCGACGGCTTCCGCGCAGCCCTGGCAGCCAATCGTGCCCAGTTCTACAAGGAAGTGCCGATCCCGTTCTACGGCTACAACCGCGACGGCGCCAAAGTCTCCGAAGGCATCAAAGACAACTGGTGGCGCCAAGGGATGATGGGCGGCGCCAAAGCCCATTACGACTGCATCAAGGCCTTCTCGGAAACCGACTTCACCGAAGACCTGAAAAAAATCACCGTGCCTGTGCTGATCCTGCACGGCGATGACGACCAGATCGTGCCGATTGCCGACTCGGCCGAACTGGCCATCAAGCTGGTGAAAAACGGCACACTGAAAGTCTACAAAGGCTATCCGCACGGGATGTGCACGACCCACCCTGAAGTGATCAACGAAGATCTGCTGGCGTTTATCAAAGGCTGATGGGTTTTGAGTTGAACTCAATCCTGCAGGAGCTCACCGAGTTTACGATGTGAGCCCTACGGGGTGAGATGCCTAGCTGTATTTCAGGCGATACACAGGGTGCGGATGTACCCTTCGCGAACAAGTTCGCTCCTACCCCATCCAGCATTCACGCGCTCTTTCTGGCCAGCCTCGGTAGGACCGAATTCATTCGGGAGGGCTGTATGCCAGGTGATACACAGGGTGCGGATGTACCCTTCGCGAACAAGCTCGCTCCTACCCCATCCAGCATTCATGCGCTCTTTCTGGCCAGCCTCGGTAGGACCGAATTCATTCGGGAGGGCTGTATTTCAGGTGATACACAGGGTGCGGATGTATACCCTTCGCGAACAAGTTCGCTCCTACCCCATCCAGCATTCATGCGCTCTTTCTGGACAGCCTCGGTAGGACCGAATTCATTCGGGAGGGCTGTATGTCAGGTGATACACAGGGTGCATATCGCAAATCCGGATTACGCAGGCGGGATATGGGCAGTAGTTGAGTTCGACGTGACGCCCTATTTCGGCAAAGCGGTCCGATTCAACGCAACCCTCCCGGAAAATTTGTTGATGCGCATTGATGATCGCGTGAAGAACGATCACCGCTATGCATCACGCTCTAGTTTTCTTGCGGCTGCGGCACTTAAGGAATTGCGGTGCGAACACTAGGGACGAACCCGGCATGCAAAGGCAAAAGGATCAATTAACCGGCCCGCCCCAGACAGACCGTCTCAACGTACTCCTGCAACGCACTCAATTGGCGGATGGCGTCATCTCCGTCGACGCCGGTATGGAGAATTCTTTCTGCAACCGCCGGGTCAAGTTGGGCTCGACTTTCTTCATCAGGCTGGCCGGTGGCGCGGGTGGCGGTTCGCACTGCGGGGCAACGGGCGTTGACGTACACCCGCTGAGCACCATTAGCGACAGCAGTAAGCATGGCATCATTTTTTTCATCGGCACGGGCCTGTTCCTGAGTATGACGGGTGTCCAGATCGAGCAGCAGTTTCTGGGTTTTCTTGCGTGATTCATTGGCAGCGGTGAGTTGGCGAACCTTCTCTCGTCCGGCATCACGCTCAAGCGCAACGACGTTGCGGTCGGTCGTTACGTTGTCCAGCCGTACAGCCAGATAGGCACTGGAGATCAGCAGCGCCAGGACTATCCAGTCCGTTAGGGGAATCCATTTGAAAAGCGCGCTCATGGCACATCCTTGAAGAAAATATGACGACCCAGTTTGAGTGTCCGCCTGGCCATTGACGCCCAGGCCGGAGCCTTTGGCATGCTGGTGGCGTAGTAATGAGTCGCGCCACCGGTTGGATCAGATTGCTCGCCCACGATGACCGCCGAAGCAGCCTGCGAAGCCAGCGCGAACTGCGCGACAGGAATAGGTTTCCTGTCGCTCAGGAAGGGGTAATTCGGGTCGTTGCGATTCCAGCAACTGAACTGATAAGGCGCACGGCATACCCCTTCATAGCCCTCCCCCCACCAGTCCGGTTTGCCGTCGTCGTGCAAATCCATTTCCACCCGGTTACGGATGGTCCAGCCAACGGCGATCATCCCCGCCAAGCCTTCACCGCGAGCCTCACCCCAGAGTGTGCGGGCGAGGGTGTCGCGGTCTTTTTCAGAGAACGCCATAGTGCTTCCTCCAGACAAAAAAATACCTGCTCAGGGCAGGTCAGCTTTACTAAATGGGAAGACTCAGGGTTGTTCCGGCCAGACAGGTAACGGATTGTTGAGCAACACCCGGTTTACTGCGACTCGATACTGTTTCCAGCTCTTCAGCAAGGCAATATCCTCATCCTTTGCATCCTCAAGATCCAAAGCATCCTGTAAAGGAGCAATGGCCAGAGTAGCGATCCCAAGTAAGCGGTCGCGCTCCGAGGAATTGGTGATTAGAACCTCTTCAGGTGAAGGAGCAGGCGGATCGACCCAGACCGGCTCACCAGCGCTATTTGCACCTAACTGTTTGCCGGGCGGCGCGCTGACTTTCCAGTACAGGGTTGCCAAAGGGTCAACCAGCAGCTTGGCATCGGTCGGCCAAGAGCCAGCCTCTTCATACAAAGCCTGATCTTCCGCTGGGTAAAATCCGAGAGTACTGGCACTGAAAAATACGTTAGTCATACCTAAACCCCTACGGCCATCCAGAAAATAGTATTAACAGAAGAAGAGAACGCGAACGTCGCGCCGGTGTTCGTCCGCCCGCCCACAGCTACGGTGCGGCCTGCGCTACCGCCATCCACTGGAAAGGCAATTCGGCAACCGATGGTGTAAGCGGCAGCAAACGTAACGGCAACGGAGGTACCGCCACCGACATTTGCAGAGCCCCAGTTGATGATGAGGAACCTCATGACCCCAGCGGACTTGTCCCGGAATGGAACTTTGACGTAGTCATTTTCTCCCGTACCGCCAGTACCAAGGCTCGACAGGAAAGCACCTGTTTGCAGAGATCTGATAGCAGCCAGAAGCTGGGTGTTGGTTGCCTCATTGGGTACCAGTCCCGCCGCAATGATAGTGTTCAAAATCTCTTCGGTTAACGCGTTCCCCCACGCCGCCGGTATTAATGAGCCAATTTGCCCGGTCATCGTGTTCTCATCTACAAACTTGCCGCTTACCAAGCCGACATTCGGTACACTTTTTGGAAAATCCATTATTCATTTACCCCGTAATTTATAAATTCAAGCGCATGCGCTGGCGCTGCGCGGCGGATGACGCACTCAAGTGCACCACTGGGGTTAATCCCAAATCGCTCCCCCCAGTAACTTGCTGCAAAACGACGCCCCAAACGTCGCCGCGGGCCTGTATTCAACGTCCACATGAACTGCGCGGACCAGGTACCAAAATGAGTCTGGTCAAAGCGGGCAGCACCGAAACGTGGAGCGCGATGTTCAGTTACCGAGGCTTGCAGATACCCCACCGAGATCGCCAGCTGCACGAAGAACGCGGGCGATTGCCCGCCCATTTCTGTAAGGCGACGCCTGACGGCCAGTTGCCGGTCTTCGAAGGTGGGATTCACGCCCAGGCATGGGTCGGGCAAACCCATGACTTGCTCCCAGTCCGGGACAAGTTCGCGTACCCGGTTTGGATCGCTTTCACCCAACAGGTCGGAAAGACGCAGGTCTTCGCGGGCCAGCTCGAGGGACCCGGCTTCGAGCAGTTGATGGATTTCCGGCACCCGTTCTGCATCCCACGCTGGCCCCTGCGGCAGCAGTGCCTTGAGCTGGGCGTAATACGCAGCGGCTGTTCTTATCGCCATAAGATGCCTCCAAAAGTGGGCAGCTCATTGGCGCCGGGTTGCACATTGCCGAGTGGCGCAAAAAGGGTGTGATCCTTTTCGCCTGCCGCGCCGCTGATGGCTTCGGCGATGTGGCTGCCGAGCAGCACAACGCCGAGATCGGCTTCGCGGCTGTGCAGGTCAATCAGCGCCTCTTCCACAGCAGCGCGAATCGCCCCGCTGTCGGGCGTCAGTTTGATTTCGTACTGGATCGGCAACTCGACCGGCGCCAACACTCGTACTTCTGCAGTCACCGGGCGCATCGACTCGATGTACTCATAGACGCGCTGCAACTGTTCGGCGTTGGGGATCGGATCGATATCGCCGTCTCGCACCACGAACAAGCCGACCGTGCCCGGCCCCATCCAATGCCTGCGCACCCAGGCCCGAGTAACGCCGGGCACTTCCAGCGCCCAGGTCACGTAGTCACTCTGATTACCACC
This sequence comes from Pseudomonas folii, assembly GCF_014357575.1. GTDB lineage: Bacteria > Pseudomonadota > Gammaproteobacteria > Pseudomonadales > Pseudomonadaceae > Aquipseudomonas > Aquipseudomonas folii. The sequence continues at coordinate 6,117 of NZ_JACONW010000124.1, forward strand.
ATGGGGCACCACCGCATACGAACGCATGACTTTGGCTCGCAGTGCTTCGAGGCTTTCCTGCTCGGTGCCGCCGGTCAGACCGGGCTCAAGCACCACGAAGGTATCGGCGACACCGGCGACTGGCGAAACAGAGGTCAAACGCATCGATGCAGGGGTGTTGCCCAGAATGCCTGGCACGACGGCTTCGAGTTTTACTGAACCGCTCAACCCCGTCAGCGTGACCGACAGCGACACTTTGAACAGCGCACCATCGCCTTCACGTTGCAGCAATGTCCCGGCATCCAGCACCGCGCCCGCCACACCGGTGAAACTGGCAGTGCCCGCTGAACTCACTGCGGGCAGATAGCTGCGCCTGAGCCGCAGCCGTGCCATGCGCAGCAGGTTTTCTTCATCGGCGGTGTCGGGCAGGATCTGTGCGGCGATGTAGTGTTGATGCCCGTAGCGACCATAGGATGCAGCACCGTTGATGCGCGCCAGCACCTCGGCGTCAGAGCGCAGCAGCGCGCTCGAACCGGCCAGATCGCTGCGGGCACGACTGATGAGTTCAGGTAGAGAAGGAGTTTTAAACGGCATTGATCACCAGCCATAAATTATCGAGATAAATTTCCACCGTGGCGCCGCCCATCAAGGCCAGCCTCACCCGCATGTCGAGCCGCTCGGCACCCCGTGTGATGTCGATCAGGACGGCCGAAACCCGGCCGTCATCGAGCATCCATTGCAGTGCTTCACGGGCGTAATCCTGGGCATCGCGTTCGGTCTGCGCGGTGAGGGTGCGGCGACGCAGCAGGTACAACCGTGAGCCGATCTGGTCATCGGTGACCGAAGGAAAACTGTCGCCCCACCAGCCGTAGCGCTCCGGGTCATCGAGCTTGTCGTCCACCCCGGCCCGCCGCCATGTCAGCAGGCTGATAATTGCCGCACGGCGCCAGGCCAGCTCTGTAGTTGCTTCATTGATCACGCTCATGGCTAGCCTCCCGGTACTGGTTTTTTGTCCGAGCCTTCATGCACGTGTGTCACCAGGCTCACGCCCGCAGCGACCTGATCACCCGACGACTCGATCCGCCCGGTGGTGCTGATCAATGGCGTGTCGAAGTTCACTCCGCCACTGGCCTTGACGCTGAAATTTGTGGTTTGCACAGCCACGGAGTCCGTGGCATTGATCTGCAAAGTCAGGGTCTGCAACTCGATGACACGATTGCGTTTGAAGTGGATGAAATCCCCCTCATCGGTGTGCAGCGCCACTTCGCCACTCTTCAGACCGGTCAAACGAAAGCGGCGATCTGAAACACAGATCACCACGCCGTGTGATCGGTCGCCGCCGATAAAAGCGGTCAGGCCCTCCGCGCCGGGATGCGGGTTGGAGGTGTAGCCGTACGGCTCGAAGTGCTCGAGACCGTCCTTCACTTCGTTCGCGGTCAAGGTCATTTGCAGGGACTGAATCGCCCCGGACGGGTTGACCAGATTGACGACTCCGCGGACGAGCGTGTTCAGCAGCTCTCTCATGTCGAAGGCTTCCAGTAGGTAATAAAGTGGGTGAACGATGGTTTACGTGGCTTTGCTCAAGCCTTTGGGCTCAGGCAGAAACGCCTCGATGGGCGCGACCGTAAGGTCTGCAGTGGTGCCGCTTTCCCCGAGGTTGTACTGGATCTGGCTGATCAGCATGTCCTGATCCTCGCCGATCAAAGGGTCGACGATGCGCACGATCATGTTTTCCCGCCACAGGTCACCGTTCGATTGCCGCCAGCCCTGAATCTTGTAGGTGCGGGTCAGCGCTTTGCCCTTGCGACTGGCGCGTTCCCAGTCGGCACGAGATTGAGCGAGTTTCTGGGTCAGTTGGTTCTGTTCATGGATGTGCTTCAGGCGCTTGCGGGGCCGTATATCGTCGAAGGAAAAGGCCTCGACCTGAGCTGCTGCACTGGCGGGTTCTTTGTCCTCCCGCTTGCGCTGGCCAGTCACCCGGTATTCAGAAAATACAGAGGAGTAGTCCAGTTGCGCAGAGCCAGTGAGAATGTTCTTCCCCAGTTCCAGACGGTCAACCGCCCGACCGCGGCTACCGGGAGCAGCAATCACTAAATGCCCCTCGCCGTCATCGGTGGAAAACAGCCGGGAAAGCGTGAGTAACTTGTCGATGGACTCGAACACCGTTTCGCCGGGTGTACTGTGGTGGCTTTCGAGTTTGGCAGTCTGTGTCACCTCACTGAGCACTTTGATCCCATAGGGTTCGGCCAGCGCCTGAACAATGTCCTGCACGCTCTGCTTATTCCACTGAGTAACAGACCCTGTTACCGAGCAATCCACCAGATCCGCCGTCAGCGACCGCCCGGCAATCGAGCGGGTCACGCTGTTGGCGTCGTAGCTGACCGGGGTCGAATAAACGTGCCCCGTCAGCACGAGATCCGCGCCAATGCGAACTTCACAATGGGCGCCTTGCTTGACCTCAACGTCCATGTCCTTGCCCGGCCAGCGCCAGGACACGCCCAACGTGAAAGTGCGCGCCTGCTGCTCAATACCAGCAGTGATACTGACTGTTTTCCAGCCACGGTAATCCGTACCGTCGACGCTGAGCGTGACGATATTTTGCGCGTCCATGGGTTACTCCTGAGCGACTTGAAGGGTCGCCGCTGGCAAAAATCCTGGATGAGAAATGCTGTTACGCGCGACGATTTCATCGCCGCGAGTGGCGTCTGCAAACAGCCGGAAAGCCAGCACCACAGCGGGCACCGATTCTTTGGGCGTCATATCCACGAGGTTTACCCCGGAACGCGCAACGGCGGTCAGGTGTTCCCTCATGCGTTTGCGAACCGCTTCAATGCGCTCGAAGTGCTCGTGATCGGCCACCAATGCTGCTTGCCAAAGCACATCATTCAGGGCGTCACGCAACTGCGTCACGTCAGACGCCACCGGTACTTCTGGACGTGTCACCGGCGTTGCCACCTGCTGCTCAAGACCGGGCCCCCCCGGCAACGCCGCAGGTGCCGCAACCACTGGCATCGCCGAGGCCAGACGGATGGCATCGGCCAGTACCACATCGCGCACCAGTTCACGAGTCGCGGTCACGGTTGCGACCGTCGCCGCGCCTCCTGAAGCGGTTGCCTGACTCGCCAGCCCCAGTGCAGTTTCCACCTTGGTCATGGCCTGGCGTTGCGAAGTTTTGAAGCGGTCAAACTCGCCGGTCATGCTGGAGAATTGCGCGCCCAGCATCGTCGACAGGTTTTCCGGAAAGTTAGCCAGGGTGTCCGCCAACGAAGCCGCCGAACTGACAAAGCCGGTCAACTGACTGAACTCGCGTTGAATCGCCAACTGCACTCCGGCAACGCCGTTTTGCAGCGCCGTCATGCTGATCCGCGCTCTATTGACCATTACCATTGCGCTCTTGTATCGGGCCAATGCCGAATCCAGAAAGCTCTGATTTTCCATTTCGAGCAGCCTGGCCGTATTGGCCACACCAACGGGGTAGCCTTTTTCACCGGCTTCCACGAACGAAAGAGAGAATCTGGCGATGCCGCCTTCCGCCCGTGCCTGTTTGACCTGACAACCCTCAGTTGCAGTCACGGTCATGCGCCCGAACCAAGGGTGAATCAACTCCCCTGAGCCGGGTTGATCGAGTGCATGCAACAGGTTGTCGCGCTGCACAAAGCAATCGTCTCCGATGACAAAAGCCTCGAAGGTTATCGCCCGGGTTTTACGCCCCATGTCTTCGACCAAAGGCCGATCACGCTGGGGATATTCATGCAACTGCGTACGCCGCCCTACTACCGTACTGTCACTGTCGACCCAAAAGCCGACACCACGGAACGAGGCCGACTGCAGGTCATCCCGCCAAGTCTTGCTCATGTCGCTGTCCTTTATTTCGAGAGGCTACTCTTGCGAGAGACTACGTACGCCCACTCGTGGCGATATCGAGAAGCCTGGCTGATTGGTTTGCGAATCACCGACGGTCGTGCCCGGCGGCGCGTTCTGGAACTGCACGGTCAGCGCGCCTTGCAGGTTCATGCGGTTGTTCGCCGCCGCCTGCTGGTTGAGCGACCCGGCCATGATCAGGCTGCCGGGTGCAACGGCTTGCTCAGGTGAGCGCAACAGCGAGGAAGCTGATGCACCGCCTTGTGTGAGGTTGCGTTGGGCTTGTTCGTCGCGGACGATCTGGGCGGCGTTGGTCCTCAGGAACTGGCCAGTGCCGCCGCCGACGCCTGCGTTTGCCTTGCGCTGATCGGCGGCATAATGACTCAACTCATCGGTGGCGCCTTTGATCAGCCCGCCGCCAAACAACGCCATCATGGGTTCAACGATGGTTTTCACTTCTCCCCAAAGCTCATGAAACCAGGTGGCTACCGGTTCCCAGTGTTTCTTGATCAGCTCCAACGGAGACCAGTCAAAAACACCTGCCAGAGAGTCAGTAAACGTTGATGCAAGGTCCATCACCCCGCTCCAGATCGCTCCGAGCGTCTGGGCAACAGGCCCCCAGACTTCGATAACTTTAGCCACGGGTGGCCAGTCAAAAATACCGCGGAGGAAGTTCATGAACGGGGACGTTACCGCCTTGACCACCTCCCAGAGCGCACTGAAATACCCTTTCAACGGCTCCCAGTTCTCAATGATTGCGCCCAACGGCGACCAGGAGAAGATGGTCTTTATCCCTTCCCATGCCACCATTGCTACCGCTTGGATCGTTGTCCAGACCGCCTTGAAAAACGCCGCAACCGATGACCAGTTGGCAATCAACAACCCTGCTGCCAGAGCAATACCGCGAACGATGAGCCCCACGGGATTAGCGCCGATAACAGTGCTCATAACAGCACTGGCCACCGTCGCCGCGACAACCGCCAAACGCAGGAGCGTAAAGCCCGCTGCCGCCCCGGCGATGCTCCTGACCAACCCGGGATTGGCCTCGGTAAACGCCGAGAGCTTACTGATCAACGGCCCGATTGTGCCGAGGAAATCATTAACCGGCGGCAACAAAGCCGTGCCAATGGCGATCCCCAAGCGTGTCGTTTGGTTATCCATCATCTGCAGCCGACTGGCGGTTGTCTGCGCAGTGGCGGCATAAGCGTCCTGTATCGAGCCTGCATACTGCTGACTATTGCCAACCAACTGGAAGTTACGGGACAGCGTGTCTAGATCAGCCAATAGCGGAGCGGCAGATTGATCACCGAACAACTGCGACAGCATCGCGCTTTGCTTGCCTTTCTTTAGCGCATTCAGCTTGGTCAGCACATGACTGATCGTACCTTCGGCATCTGCAGACATGCCTTCAGACACCGCTTGCGCGTCCAGCCCCAATGCCTTGAAAGCTTGCTTTTGGCCCTCGGTTGCGAGAGTGCCTGCGTTCAGCGTTTGCGCAAAATTGCGCATACTGCTCGCGGCCGCTTCTTCGGAAGCGCCGCCCTTGGCGAATACAGCGCCCATTGCGGCGGCCTGCCCCGAACTCAATCCGGACGAACCTGCGGCGGTGACGATCCGGGCCACTTTCCCCGCGTCCACGCCCCCGGCCCGGCCCAACTGAGCGATCTGATCGGCAAGGGCCATGGCTTCAGTCTGGTTTAGTTTGAAGCCGGTGCGCCATGACGCCATCATTGCACCGGACTGTTCCCCGGTCTGATCGAACGCAATGCCCATCTTCAAAGCGTCTTCGGCGAACGCTTTCAATTCCTCTCGGGCAATGCCCGATTTCCCGCCCAACGCAAATACTTGCGCAATACCCGCAGCGGACACCGGCAGCTTTTCCGACAGGTTCAGCACATCCTTGCTCATCGCCTTGAACTGCTCAGGCGTCTGAAAATCAACCACCCGCCTGACGCTGGCCATAGAGTTTTCAAAGGCAATAGCGGCTTTGGCGCCATCAACGAAGGGCTTCATCAGCCCCTCCTTGCCGGTCAAAGTATCCATGAAGGGAATATTGCCCAAGGCGCTCAAGGATTTACTCAGGGTCGATGCTTCTTTCTGCGCGCCTTTGAGCTGGAGCGACAACTGGTCGATACCAGTGATCACCATCGCGACTTGAAGTTTATTAACCATTATTCCCCCGTTGCTCTTCGAGTATTCGAAAGGCATGCCACTCGCTTTCCAGAATTACATCTACAGGTCTTCCCATGAGCACCTCAGGGTCCGACCTCCAGAAGTAAGCGAGGTCGTACACCACACCGATCAGGTCGGCGACGCCACCGAAGCGCTCTGCAGGAAAAAACCGATGATTTTCCACACCAGGCTGTTCAGGTCCGCCAGATCCAGTTGGTTGACTGACCCCGCCGGAATGGCTGCGCACACCGCGATGTATTTGCAGGCCGCTTCGATATCCGCCACCGGCATCGACGAATCGGAAAGCGTGTAAGGCAGCACCTTGATCGCCCGGCATTCTTCAGCCGTCGGGCGACGCAGGTGCAGTTCGGTGAGTTCCTGACCGTGCGCCTTGATGGCGACGGCCAGGGTAAAGGTCTCTTTGCTCATCACTGCCAGTCCCCCGAAATGCCTTCGAACTTCAGGCTGACCTTGCCGTCCTCACTGGTGCTGGTCATGTCATCTACCGCGTAGGCGCCGCTGAGCACGTAAGTGGTGCCGTCGTTGAACTCGGCGGTAACCGTCATGTTGGTGCCGGTCTCGATTTTTGCCCGAGGGAAATCGACGGTACGAATCGCGTCGACCTTGATGAACGGCGTGACTTCATTTTCCTTGAAGTAGCCGACCACGACGGTTTCGCGCTTGACCCGAGACATCGGTACTTCTACCGCGCCCGTGATAACCAGCTGTTCGCCGTCGACCTTGATGTAGCAAGTACCCGCAACTTTCTGACCCATGTGAATCTCCACGAAAAAAGCCCGCACAGGGCGGGCTTGAAATGACGTTTGATTAAGCGGCTCAGGCCGCGTCGGAATACTGCAGACGGAACTGATACAACAGCGCGAACACGCGCAATTGATTAACCAGATCCGGTGGATACAACACGTTCAGGCGATTCGGATTGGTCGCATCGCGCTCAACGATCAGGTTGTCCTTGAAGGCGTCGATGTTCTCGACAATCCCCAGACGCACCAGCTCACCATAAGCAGCGATCAGCTCACCGCGAATCACCTTCGGGGTCACCATGCGCTGGCCGGGGCCGAACTTGGTGCCGTCGTTCGCCAGCTTGTGGCGACCGTATTTGCTGGTGATGCGGGTGCGCAGGAAACGCAGTACATAAGCCGACTGGTGCAGCGGCTCGCTGTCCAGGTACGAGTCATCCGGCTGGTTGTACGCGTTACGCTGATACGTCGTGATCGCCCGCTGGATGCGCATCGCGCTGCCCGAATACTCGAACGTGGCGATGCCGCTGCCCAGCAACGACTGGTATTCATCCAGCATGAAACGGTCGCTGACCGCCGCAGGTTCGATGGCACCCAACTCACCCGACTGGGTCGGGCATGCAGGGTCTGCACTGATGAACACCGCAGTACGTGCGCTGAACTGTGCGGCCACTTCCCATACCGGCTGCGGAATGCTTTTTTCCATGGCGCCGATGGATACCGAAGGGTCATTACGCAGTTTGCCCGCAGCGACCAGGGCACCCAACGTACCGCGCTTGGCACTGTAGACCCGACCGTAGATCTGCTTCGCCCAGGACCAGCGGCCCGAGGTGAAATCCATGGTGGATTTCCAGTAATCCAGTGTTGCAGCGTCGGTCCATGGCTGGCTGATGAACTCGAACGGTTCATCGCCCAGTGCGGCTAGCGCGGCGGCCATCTCCGGTGTACCCACACCACCGGCCATCGCAGCCACAACAACGTCAAGACCGGCTGGCAGTTGCTCGCCATTGGCGGCACCCAGTCGGTTGAAGCTCAACTGGATATCGTTGCCCAACTCACCTTTGAACTTGCTGACCAGGGTCACAACGCCCGCGTCGGCGGTAGCGGTCACCGGCAGATCGGTGGCCGCATTGATGGCGCTCAGCAACGCGGTGGCTGCTTCGGCAGCAGTGGCCAGTTCAGGCACGATGGCACGTACGCGCACGCCGCCCACATAAAGGTTGAGCAGACCGGCAGCCGTGGCGGTACCGGTCAATGTGACCTTGCCTTGGGCATTGGTGCCGGACTCGATCTTGAGTGGCAGGCACCAGACTTCGCCCGCAACATCGATCTTGCGATGCGCGGCGTGCATGGCCCACAACATCGAACCGGCGCCGCCGATGGAGCGCGCTTCGGTGCTGCGCGAAATCAGCACCAGGCGGCCGATGTCTTCACTGGTTGCATCATCGTTGACCTGACCAATGATCAGGCGACGCAGACTGGACGAACCGCTGTTGGCCATCGAGTTATCAAGCTCGGCGTAGAACAGAGGTACACGAAGATCGGATGGAATCTGGCTGAAACCTACAGTCATTTGGCTGCACTCCCTTTGGCTTTGGGCAGGGCTGAAACCGTACCCACGATTACGTCAGCATCATTGATCCGTCGCTGCCAGTAGGCAGTCAGCGGGACTTCGTAGCCCTCGACGGACAGCAGTTCGCCGCCCCGGGCCGGATCCGGAACAGCCCGGCCTTCGGCAGGTTTCACATGTACTCGTTTCACTGGGGTATATCCTCACGGGTTTTGAATTCGAAGCGGCCATCCGGGCCACGATCAGTCAGGTTTTGGTCGACCATGGGGTCAATGAAGTCGATATCCATATCAACTCCCTCGAGCAGTGGCAGGCCATCGTTGACCTGCTCCTGCCACGTTTCTGGAGCCCCGGCCGGGTCACTGCGGCCCAGCATGAACTCGGTGAAAAACCGGAATTGGTACGCAACCCGGTTATCGTCAATCAGCAACATCGAGCTGCCGCTGTACTGCAAAGGATCGTCTTCAGCTTCAGGCTGAAAACCCACCAGAGCTGCCCATAGCTGAACCCGAATGCTGTGAAGTTCCTGAGTCGCGGCCTGGCCGTATTGATCACGGTTAGCCAGCGCCACGTTGACCAGGTATTGCTCACGAACGATGTGCCGGACCACGTTGGTGGTGGATTCCTGAGCGGTATCGCCCGCCGTCAGGACATAGGCCGCGGGCATCGCAAGCTGGTCATCGGTACGGGCGCTGTCCCATTGCAGGCCACCGGCGACCCGCCCTTGAAAACCGGGGCAGCGCTCGCTTATCTGTGCAATCAAAGTTGTTACGTTCATCTCAGAACTCCAGTTTCAGAACTCCAGACACGACAAAGCCCCGCGGACGGGGCTTTGCAGTGGTCGTAAAAAGGTGGCTAATGCGGTCTGGGCACAGGGCTCATTGCCCGATCTTCCAGACTTGCGCCAGATTGCCGTTGCTCTGGTAAACAGAGCCGACAAATACCGCCAGAATCATGACCAGAGGCCAGGCCTGAACAGGCATGACCAGCATGCCTTTGCAGATGTAAACCATCACCGTGCCAGCGCTGACCATGACCAGCCAGGCAAGACAGCTCATGTTGCGGCGGAACCGTGCGCCCTTGCGGCGAAACGTAAAGAGCCGAACAAACAAGCCCATGCACAACCAGAACGTCACCTGGGTGAGCAATGCGCTAATCAAAGGCTTATCCATCCTGACCTCCAGGCTGCCCGGTCTCTAATCTGCCGCGCCGTTTGATGGCTGCCAGCGCTACAGTAACCACCAGCACGGATGCCCCGAATGCGGCGGGCCCTGAATACTTGAAAGGACGAATCCCCCAGAGCTCGAAGTCCACCAAAGCGGGGGCGAACAAGTAACCCATTACGAATGACACCAACAGAAAGACCATCCGTTTCCAGACCGGCATTTCTTCTGTGGTGGTAAAGAACACCAATGCCCCCGCCAATGCCCCGATGGCGGCGAGCGTATCGATGCCTGTCAATAATCCTGCGAAACCCGCACCGGCCGCACCAGCGACCACGACAGATGCGGCCGTGCTCGCTGGCTCGGCCATGCTCATACTCCATTGCTATTCCAGAAGGGAAAAAGAAAACCCCGCCGAAGCGGGGTGGGTGACTGCATGTAGAAGGCCTGATGAAGTGGCTGAAAAAGCCTGCCTGCCGTTGCTGCCTCAGGCGTAAATCTCAGATCGTGCCGCCTTTGTACCTGCCGCCGGAAAGCATGGGAAGAGGCGATTTTGAGGGGGTTCACATGCGACTTGAACGCGACAGGAATGTGACCACAACACGACAAAGTAGCTCGACGAACGGTTGCCAGGTCATCATTTCAGAAGCTCGGCAAATGGATGACACCGCTGTCGCGAAGTAAACAAAAGATCTGTAGGAGCTGCCGAAGGCTGCGATCGCGGTGTACCGGAAGAAATGCTTCGCAGCCTTCGGCAGCTCCTACAGAAAATGCATTTCAATTCAGTATTAGCTGTTGAGCGCAACCACA
>NZ_JACONW010000125.1 GCF_014357575.1 Pseudomonas folii
CCCACCGCGAGGCCGCGATAGCGGTCTGCCTGATACACCGCCATCGCGGCCTCGCGTTGCTCGTGCGCTACAGAGAGGGATTTAATCCAACGTTTTATGCAGTCCTTGTTAGCTGCGAGGGCTTGTTTACGTCACCACCCGATAGCAAGGCTCATACGCCGCGCCACCCGGCAGCTTCATGCGATGCTGTTCAACGAACGCGTGCAGCAGTCGATCCAGCGGCTCCATGATTTCGTTGTCACCGTGGATCTCATAAGGCCCATGTTGCTCGATCAGGCGAATGCCTTTGTCTTTGACGTTACCGGCGACAATCCCCGAAAACGCACGACGCAGATTGGCGGCCAGTTGATGCGGCGGTAATGACCGGCTCAATTGCAGGGCTGCCATGTTTTCGTGGGTGGGATCGAACGGGTGCTGGAAGCCTTCGTCGATTTTCAGCAGCCAGTTGAAGTGGAACGCGTCATTGCGGTCGCGGCGGAACTGTTTGACGGTCTTGAGCCCGGCAGTCATTTCCCTGGCCACTTCAGCGGGGTCATCGATGATGATCTGGTAGTGCTTGTAAGCCGATTCGCCCAGAGTCGCGCCAACAAACGCGTGCAGTTGTTCCAGATACGGCGCTGCGCTTTTCGGACCGGTCAGAACCACCGGGAAAGGCAGTTCGCGGTTGTCCGGGTGCATGAGGATGCCCAGCAGGTATAGGAACTCTTCCGCAGTGCCCGCGCCACCCGGGAAAATGATGATGCCGTGGCCAACGCGCACAAAGGCTTCAAGGCGCTTCTCGATATCGGGCAGGATGACCAGCTCATTGACGATCGGGTTAGGCGCTTCTGCCGCGATGATGCCGGGCTCGGTCAGGCCCAGATACCGGCCCGCGTTGATCCGCTGTTTGGCGTGGGCAATAGTTGCACCCTTCATCGGGCCTTTCATCACGCCAGGGCCGCAGCCGGTGCAGATGTCCAGGCTGCGCAGGCCCAATTCGTGGCCAACCTTCTTGGTGTATTTGTACTCTTCGGTATTGATCGAATGACCGCCCCAGCAAACCACCATCTTCGGTTCAAGACCCGGACGCAGCGTGCGAGCGTTACGCAGCAGGTGAAACACGTAGTCGGTGATGCCTTGGGAGCTTTCGAGATCAATGCGCTGACTGTCCAGTTCGCTCTCGGTGTACACGATGTCGCGCAAGGCGCTGAACAGCATTTCACGAGTGCTGGCAATCATTTCGCCGTCGACGAATGCATCGGCGGGTGCATTGAGGAGTTCAAGGCGCACACCACGATCCTGCTGGTGAATGCGGACTTCGAAGCTCTCGTAGGCCTCAAGAATGGTCTTGGCGTTATCGACATGCGCGCCGGTGTTGAGAATAGCCAGGGCGCACTGGCGGAAGAGGGTGTAAATGCTGCCTGAACCGGCGGCACTGAGTTGCTGTACTTCGCGTTGGGACAGTGTTTCGAGGCTGCCCTTTGGACTTACCGAGGCGTTGATTACTTGTCTTGGGGGCATTCTGAATTCCCTTGAAGAAATGCCGGTGAGCCAGTCGGGCCCACGCGCATCTGAATAGTGAGACCCTGCATGACCCTGCGCGAAGAGGCGGCTGGCCGGGCAAGTGTCTGGTTGAATACCGTGGGGCAAAAAGCCAACACCACGGTTTAAGCGGGCCGACAAACCCGGATGACTCAATATCCTCCTTGTCTGGGTTGCTGCTCTGAATTATTGAGGTGCGGCTGATTGTGCGAACCTGAGCAGGCATCGCCATTCAACCGGTGAATCAATTAAGCGTCAACTCCTTACAAGTGAGTGAGTTACAGCCCGCATCCTATACCCGATCAAGGTTTGCTGGCAGCCTTCGCTGTACGTCGTGGCTTGGCAGCACTGGCGCCCGATGGTTTGCGCTTGCCGGTCTTGCGTTTGCCTTTCCACGGCGGCTTGCCTCCGGCAGGGCTTGCTGATGCGGTGATGACCATGCGCATGCCCATACAGCGACTGACCTGCTTGCTCATCCAGGTGGCCTGTCGAGAGACAAACTCTTCCAGGCTCATCTCGCCAGCCTGGACCATATCCAGCGCCTGTTCCCAGATGGCGGTAGTGCCCGGATCGGCGATTGCGCGGGGCACCGCGTCGATCAGACTGAACGCAGCCGGTGTCGCCGCCAGGGCCTTGCCGTTCTTGCTCAGATAACCCCGATCCAGCAAGCCCTGAATGATGCCCGCACGTGTTGCTTCGGTGCCAATCCCGGTGGTGTCCTTGAGTTTCTGTTTGAGCCGCGGATCTTCCACCAGCCGGGCGACATTTTTCATCGCCTTGATCAGGTCGCCTTCTGTGAACGGCTTGGGTGGCTGGGTCCAGAGATCCTTGAGGGTGACGCTGTCGACCGTATAATCGCTGCCTTCGGTCAGCCTCGGCAAAGCTTGCGGTGCGGGCGCTTCCCGCCCTTTTGGTGGCGTCAGTGCTTCCGGTAAAGCGCGTTTCCAGCCTGGCTCGACGATCACCTTGCCGGTAGCCCGGAGCTTTTCACCGCCACAGTCGAAGTCGGCCTGCGTGCGATCATATTCATGATTGGGCAGAAACTGCGCAAGGTAGCGGGCTCGAATCAAGGTAAACACGGCGCGGTATTTGCCCGTCAGTTGATCGAGGGACTTGCCCGCGCCCGTGGGGATGATGCCGTGGTGAGCGCTGACCTTTGCGTCGTTCCAGGCACGCGAGCGCCGAGCCGGATCAAGGTGTTTGAGCAATTCGTTCAGCGCCGGGTCTGCGCGGCCCAGTGCGGCAATGATCTTCGCCGCATCGCCATGCTGGCTGACAGGCAGATACCCGCAGTCGCTACGCGGATAGGTGATGACCTTGTGGGTTTCATAAAGTGATTGGGCAACCTCAAGGGTTTCCTGTGCGCCGAGGCCAAGTTTTTTTGAACATATCTCCTGCAACGTGCCGAGGTCGAAAGGCAGCGGCGCGGCTTCACGTACCCGTTCGGTTCTCAGCTTCAGAAGTTTCGCACTCGCCGCGTTGCGCATGACCTCAGCGGCTTGCTGCGCAGTGGTCTGGTTCAGGCATCGATCCTGGTCGTCACAGACATCGGCGGCAGCGCGCCACTGAGCGGTGAAAGGCTGGCCGTCGTGGAGGAGTTGTACGTCGATGGCCCAGAAGGGCACAGGCACGAAGTCGGCGATGCTGCGGTCGCGATCCACTACCAGCCGCAGCGTTGGGGTTTGCACACGTCCGACCGGCAATACGCCTTGATAGCCCGACTGGCGGCCGAGGAGGGTGAACAGGCGACTCATGTTCATGCCGATCAGCCAGTCTGCCCGTGAGCGGCCCAGCGCCGAGTGATAAAGACTGAAGGTTTCGGCGCCGGGCTTGAGAGCGTTCAGGGCTTTGCGAATCGACGCATCGTCCAGTGCCGACAGCCAGAGGCGTTGTATCGGTCCGCGATAACGGCAATGGTCCACCAGCTCCCGGGCGATCATTTCGCCTTCGCGGTCGGCATCTGTAGCGATCACCAGCTCGGCGGCCTCGCCCAGCAGACGTTTGACCGCTTTGAACTGGCTTGCAGTGCGCGGCTTGACCAGCATCTTCCATTTTTCCGGAACGATGGGCAGGTCATCCAGCACCCAGCGTTTGTAGCGGGCGTCGTAACTGTCGGGAGGCGCGGTTTCCAGCAGATGGCCGATGCACCACGTCACCGTCGCGTTGGGCCCCACCCAGCAGCCGTCGCCACGGCGATTTGCGCCTAATACAGCGGCGATATCTTTGGCCTGGGAGGGTTTTTCGCACAGAAACAACCGCATGGATACCATCGTTTTTTACGGATTTTGATGGGGGTACAGCATGAGCAGTAAGGACGTTTTCGGCAAGGTTTATCTGTATGGATATACAGATAAGGATTGTGGGAAAGTGGCATGGCGTTTCAATCGCTCTCGCAGGACACACTGATGACGTGGGACCGGCTTCAGCCGGGAAGAGGCCAGTCCAGTCATCCAGAATGGGACATCAGATATACCGCTTTCCCGGCTAAAGCCGGTCCCACGTCGGATCGCTTGTGGGCAAGCATGGAAATCTCCCACAGGATCCGTGTAATCCCGCAAACCTTGCACCAACCGCTCTGGCACCGCTATTTTGTCCCTACGCTAACTAAAGAAAACCAATTCAAGGAAGTTCGATGAGCTGGATGTTTCTGTTATTTGCCGGCGCCTGCGAAATCATCTACGCAGCAGTAATGCCCCGTACGGACGGTTTCACGAGGCTGCTGCCCAGTCTGTTCTGCGGTTTTTTCATCTGCCTGAGCATGTACCTGCTTTCTCTCGCCACCCGTACCATCCCGGTAGGTACGGCCTATGCTGTATGGGTCGGAATCGGTGCGTTGGGCACTGCGGTTTACGGCATGCTGGTACTGGGCGAAGATCGCAGTGTGCTGCGGATTCTGTGTTTTTTGCTGATTCTGGCTGGCATCGTTGGATTGAAAATGGTGTCCGCACCCGTTAAATAAAAGGTTGCGGCGCCTGTTGAACTATACCCAATCAGAACAAAACATCTAAAACAGCGTCGAAAGCCCGACTAGTGTCCTGTCTCGGTTTGAAGGAGCCATTTATGTTTATCCGGTCGTTGACCCTCGCCACGTTGCTTATCTCTGCGGGCCCTCTGCTTGCGGCTGACAGCGACAGCCCTCTGAACCAGGACCGCGGCAAGTCGCGCCCATTGATCGTTATTGCGCCGAGCACACTGGACCCGACACTGGTCAATCTGCAAAAAGAGCTCAAGGAACCGGAAAACCAGAAGGGTTTCGCGGAGCGTGGCATGGTGCTTTATACGGTGGTTGCCATGATCGGCAAACGTGACGGTAAGGATCTTGATCCTCAGGCAACCATGGCGCTGATTCGGGAGCTGAAACTGGGGGCGAGCAGGGGAACCAAGGTCGTTCTGGTGGGCAAGGACGGTGAGAAAAAACTTGATCAGCTTGGCCCCATTGCTGTGAAAGACCTGTTCACCACAATTGACCAATTACCGACCGAAGAAAAGGCTGCCACCGCTCCGGCGGTGGTTGCTCCGGTGCCTGAGGCCAAGCCTGGCGCAGAGAAGTCCGGCAAACCGGCGAAAGGTGCGCCCAAAACACTCGATGACTGAGCCGTAAAGGTCTGAACTGGCGGGCCAGCCGATAGCGGCGAAACGCCACTCAAAACGTTAGTATGTGCACGGGGCAAGGCCCGGGACCGACGCAGCCGCGGTCCCGGGCCTTTGCTTTAGGGGGTTGAACTCGATTTGGGCGATGTAAGACCATGAAGACCGTTGCAATCGTTTTGTTTCCTGACTTCCTTTTGCTCGACATGGCCGGGCCGATGGAGGTGTTCTCTATCGCCAACCGCTATCTAGATCCCTCCAGACACTATCAGTTGACCACTGTGGGCACTCAGGCGTCGGCCATTCGCGCGTCAAACGGCGTCACCGTTCACCCGGACGTCTGCGTCGAAACGGCACCCACTGCCTTCGACCTGGTGCTGGTGCCGGGTGGTCCGGGGTCTTACAACGACAGTCATCCGCCGCTGGTTGCCTGGCTGCAGCAAGCCGCGCAGGAATCAATCCTCTACGGTTCGATTTGCACCGGCGCTTTTTTGCTGGGCAGAGCCGGTTTGCTTGACGGTCACACCGTTACCACCCACTGGCACTACACCGAGCGCTTGATCAAGGGGTTCCCGGCCGCGCAGGTCACCACCGACCAGATCTACATCAAGGATCGCCGCCTGGTGACTTCTGGCGGGGTCACGGCAGGGATCGATCTCGCACTGGCACTCGTCGCAGAAGATCACGGCAGAAAAGTCGCGCTGGATGTGGCCAAGGTTTTGTTGGTGGTGATGAAGCGGCAGGGCGGCCAGGCGCAATTCAGCCCGCTGGTGGCCACTGTTGCAACCCAGGAAACGCCGATTACTCGAATTCAGAACTACCTTATCGAGCACCTTGACGAAGAGTTCAGCATCGAGCGAATGGCTTCGATGGCAGCCATGAGTCCGCGACATTTTGCTCGAGTGTTCAGCCGCGAGGTGGGCATGACGCCGATGGCGTTCATCCAGAATGCGCGGCTGGACCGGGCGCGCAACCTGCTGGAAACCACCGTGCTGCCGCTCAAGACGGTTGCCCACCGCAGTGGCTTTGGCAGCGTGCGTTACATGCGCTCGCTATTCAGCGACAGGTTGGGCCTGACGCCGAGTCAGTATCGACAGCAGTTTGGTTGATGGCTTCGTTATCGCGTTGCGGTCTTTTGGGAGCGAGGCTTGCCCGCGATAAGGCTGGATACGACGATAGACCTGATATCTGCGGTGCCCTCATCGCGGGCAAGCCTCGCTCCCACATATACCGCGCTATTCCGTAGGACCGGCTTTAGCCGGGAGGACGTCGGGAAATTCGCTAAATATCCTTCGGTAGAAATACCGCTCTCCCGGCTAAAGCCGGTCCTACAAGATCAAGATCAAGATCATGCTCGCAGGTGAACATAGAATCTCCCACATGTTCTTTGTACGCTGTTCAATAGCGTCGTATCAGCCTGCTATGTCCTGATCATGCACCTTGATGGCCGTTGCGCTCCCCCTGCGAGGGTTGTTAGAAAACTGACGACTGCGAAGATGACTCAAGGACATTTCGCAAGGTTTTATCGTCATGGACAACCCGCTGCACGACGTCAACGACGGGCTGGATGAGCCTGTCACCGGCGGTCTTACTCCCGACCGTTTGGCACTGGTCAAACAGCTCATCACTGCTGACCTGAGCAAGAAAGTCTCTGTGCCTTTTCTGGCCGCGTCCTGCGAGTTGACTCGCAGTCATTTCTCTCGCTCATTCAAACGCAGTACCGGCATGTCCCCACAGGAATGGATTCGCAACCAGCGCATTGAGCAGGCCAAGCAACTCATCAAAGACTCGGAAATGACTCTCACGCAAATCAGCGCCGAATGCGGTTTTTGCGATCAGGCGCATTTCTCTCATATGTTCAGCAAGACCGAGGGCACCAATCCCGCCCGTTGGCGGGGCGATGAGCGCAAGTTGAAGGCGGCCAGCCAGCGTCAATATTCGCGCAATTCCCGCCACATATGGACCTTGGAAATAAACCCGGCTTCGGTCGCTACAGCCAACGGCTCCAGGCCAAAGGACTCGAATCCGTTGTGCTCGTAAAGCTTGCGAGCTGAGGCATTGTTTTCGCTGACGGTCAGCTGCACCAGCAATGCATGTGGCCGTTTGCGCGCATAGCTCAGAGCCGCATCGATCAGTGCCTGGCCCAAGCCTTTGCCTTGCTGACCGGCCACCACATACATGCCGAACAGTAAAACCTTGTGTCGCGCCCGTTGCCGGTTGCTGAAGGTCAGCCCCACCGCACCCAGGATGGCGTCACCGTCAGTGATGCCAAACACCACTTGTCCCGCATCTTCTGCCGGGTCGAGCCGCTTTTCCCACCAGGACAAGGGTAGGGCAGCGCGCTCTTCTGTGGATGAGGTGAAGGCCTCGGGATGTCGTGTATAGGCGTCCAGCATCAAATTTCGATAAGCCGCCGCGTGCCGGGCCTGCAAACGTTCCACCTTGAATGCACTGGACATGGCTTACACCACTGCAATCAGATCAAGTTTAACGGTGGCATTCTTTGGCAACTGATAGACGCCAACCGAAGTGCGAGTGTGCGCACCGACGTCCCCCAGCACGAAGAACAGCACTTCGGACGCAGCGTCGGCCACTTCGCTTTGCCGGGTGAAATCCTGAGCGCATTGCACGTAGAGGTTCATGCGCAGCAGCCGCTTGATCCCGTCCAGCGAACCCGCGCTGCGTTGCAGCAAGGCCAGGGCGCGCATGGCGCAAACCTTCGCTCCCAGTTGCGCTTGAGCCAGAGTGGTATCGGCCCCTGCGCGTCCGGTGACGACTACCGTGTCGCCAACCCGGGGAATTTGCCCGCTGATGTAAATCTCGTCGTTGTGGCGGATCAGAGGCACATAATTGCCGCCGATTTTGATCTCGCCATCAAAGCTATAACCAAGCTGTTCGGCAATCAGGTTGAAGCGCTGGTCTGCTGACATGTCGCGTTCCGTGACGAGGATGAATGAGAGGCGAAGAGTGCCTTTATCGCCTCAAGCCCGTGACATGGCAAGCGGTCACGCATGGATTCTCTGGTCTTAGCCACCGTCGTGAAGATGAGTCGCCCTCTAGCGGGCAATGCCAAGTAGAATCACGCTCCTGAAGGTTTTTGAGGTTTGCAGTGGTGGAGGATGTACAGCAGGGCTTTATCCTGAGCCGACACTGGCGTGATACGCCGGAAGGTACGCAGGTGGAATTCTGGCTGGCGACTGACAACGGTCCCCGGCACATTCGCTTGCCTGTGCAACCCTCGGTGGCGTTCATTCCTGCTGAACAGCGTGCCCGTGCCGAAGCCGTATTGCGCAGCGAGTCCGGGGTCGAGCTTCGTGAGCTGAGCCTGTGTGATTTCCGCCATCGTCCGGTGCTGGGGGTTTATTGCCAGCAGCACCGGCAATTGATGAACCTGGAAAAATCCCTGCGCAAGGGCGGCGTGGATGTCTATGAAGCCGACATTCGCCCGCCAGAACGCTATCTGATGGAGCGTTTTATCACCGCCCCGGTGCAATTCAGCGGCGTTGCAGACAGCAACGGCACCCTGTGCGAGGCGCAGATCCGCCCCACAGAGCATTACCGGCCGCAACTACGCCTGGCGTCGCTGGATATCGAGACCACCGAAAAAGGCGAGTTGTATTCCATCGCGCTGGAAGGCTGCGGTCAGCGTCAGGTTTACATGCTCGGCCCCGCCAATGGTGACGATCGCTACGTCGACTTCGCGCTTGAATACTGCGACACCCGCAAGTTGTTGCTGGAGCGCCTCAATCAGTGGCTTGAACGTCACGATCCGGACGCGATCATCGGCTGGAATGTGGTGCAGTTCGACCTGCGGGTGCTGCACGAGCACGCGCAGAGACTACAAGTGCCATTACGTCTAGGGCGTGGTGGAGAAGCCATGGGTTGGCGCGAGCACGGCTCGCGCAACAACCACTTTTTCGCCGATGCCAGCGGGCGTCTGATCATCGACGGCATCGAGGCGCTACGCTCGGCCACCTGGAGCTTTCCGTCGTTCAGTCTGGAAAATGTCGCTCAGACCTTGCTTGGAGAGGGCAAGGCGATCGATACGCCTTACCAGCGCATGGACGAAATCAATCGCATGTTCGCCGAAGACAAGCCCGCGCTGGCACGCTACAACCTGAAGGACTGCGAACTGGTGACGCGGATCTTCGCCAAGACCGAGTTGCTGACCTTCCTGCTGGAGCGCGCCTCGGTCACGGGGTTGCCTGCTGACCGCAGCGGTGGTTCGGTGGCGGCGTTCTGTCATCTGTACATTCCGTTGATGCATCGCCAGGGCTTTGTGGCGCCCAACCTTGGCGAGCGCATGCCGGAGGCCAGCCCCGGTGGCTTTGTCATGGATTCGCAGCCGGGATTGTATGAGTCGGTGTTGGTACTGGATTACAAGAGCCTGTACCCGTCGATCATCCGCACTTTCCTGATCGATCCGGTGGGGCTGGTGGAAGGCTTGCGCAATCCTTCGGATGAAGATTCGGTACCGGGTTTTCGCGGTGGTCGCTTCTCTCGCACCCGGCATTGCCTGCCCGCCATTGTCGAGCGAGTCTGGCAGGGGCGCGAGACGGCCAAGCGGGAAAACAACCAGCCGCTATCCCAGGCGTTGAAAATCATCATGAACGCTTTTTATGGTGTGCTTGGCTCCAGCGGCTGCCGGTTTTTCGACACGCGGCTCGCGTCGTCGATCACCTTGCGCGGCCACGAGATCATGCGCCGAACCCGACAGCTAATCGAAGCCCAAGGCTATACGGTGATCTATGGCGATACCGACTCCACGTTCGTCTGGCTCAAAAGCCTGCACGGCGAGGAAGAGGCGACCCGGATTGGCCGTACGCTTGTGCAGCAGGTCAACCAATGGTGGCGCGAGCATTTACAGCAGGAATACGGCCTGACCAGTGCGCTTGAGCTGCAGTTCGAGACGCACTTTCGACGGTTCCTGATGCCGACCATTCGCGGCGCGGAAGAGGGCAGCAAGAAGCGCTACGCCGGGCTGGTCAGGCGCGCGGATGGTTCCGATGAAATGATTTACAAAGGCCTGGAAACGGTCCGCACCGATTGGTCACCCCTGGCGCGGGAATTTCAGCAGGAGTTGTACTCGCGGATTTTTCACCGGCGACCGTATCAGGATTATGTGCGCGACTATGTGCGTCGTACCGTGGCGGGGGAGCTGGATGACTTGCTGATTTACCGCAAACGGCTGCGACGCAGGCTGGATGATTATGAGCGTAACGTGCCGCCTCATGTCCGGGCAGCACGCCTTGCCGACGAGCACAATGCAAGCCTGGGCCGCCCCAAGCAGTATCAGAATGGCGGCTGGATCAGCTACGTTATCAGCGTCGCCGGGCCGGAGCCTCTGGAAGTGAGGCATGCGCCCATCGACTACGACCATTACGTCACCCGTCAGCTACAACCCATCGCCGAGGCCATCCTGCCGTTTGTGGATGATGATTTCAGTACGCTGATTGGCGGGCAGTTGGGGTTGTTTTAGTTGGGGCTGTTGGAGCGAGGCTTGCCCGCGAACCTGCCGACGCGGAATGGCAGTTAAACAGTGTTATGGTTCTTCGCGGGCAAGCCTCGCTCCAACAGATTGCACGCATCAGATATCTCTGTGCCCAACCAATCGCTCCGCCAACTCCGGCAACAATGCCTCGCACGACATTTCAATCTTCAGATCCAGCAGCTCATCCGCTCGGGTCTTGCCGATGTTGATGGCGATCAGTGGCTTGCCTTGCTCGCTTATTGCTTTGCACAGACGGAAAGCCGAGTAGGCCATCAGTGAAGAACCCACCACCAGCAAGCCGTCAGCATGGGTCACGCTGGCCAGCGCTTGTGCCGCGGTAGGCGGTGCAACGTTTTCGCCGAAGAACACCACGTCGGGCTTGAGGCGCTGGCCATCGCAGTGGGGGCAATGTGGCAACTGGAAGCGCGATTCGAATGCGGGGTCGAGCAAGGTATCGCCATCCGGCGCCTGCACCGCGTCAACGTCTGCCAGATAGGGGTTCTGTGCTTCCATCAATGGCTGAATCGCGGCGCGATCAATGCGTTCGCCACAGTCAAGGCACAGCACCCGATGCAGGCTGCCATGCAGCTCGACGACATCAGTACTGCCAGCCTGATCGTGTAGCGTATCGACGTTTTGTGTGATCAACCCGTCGATGTACTCATGAGATTGCAGCGTCGCCAAAGCCCGATGTGCGGCGTTGGGCTGAGCCACCCGCACTCGCGGCCAGCCCAGCATCGCTCGTGCCCAATAGCGTCGCCGTGCCTCCGGTGAGCCGAGAAATTCCTGAAACATCATCGGCGCTTTGCCGCGCCTTACGCCGTCGGTATCCCGATAATCGGGAATGCCCGACGGTGTGCTGATGCCTGCCCCGGTCAGGACCACAAAGCGTTTTTGCGCCATGAGCGTGAAAAGCGCTTCTACCGGGGCGACGGACAGGCTGTTCAGCATGATTGGATCTCCGCGTGGCGTGAGTGATATCTGACCCGGCGGATGCTTGAATGGTGCCCTCTACACGAGACTCACGGTCTGGACATGACCATCAAGCGCACGGCCATCAGGGTCAGCACAGCGGCGAGCACTCTGTGTTGCAGCTTGCCCAACCGTTCCTTACCTGCAAACCAACGATTGATGGTACTGCCAAATGCACCCAGTACGGCATGAAAGACGAACGCAATCACTGTCAGCACAAGGCCGAGCATGATCAACTGCTGGGCGATCATGCCGTTGGAGGGGGTCACGAATTGCGGGAGAAAGACGATGAAAAACAGCAGCGCCTTGGGATTGAGCAAGCTGTTGAGCATCGACCTGACGAACACGGTTTTCAGCGAAACCTTGTTGTCGATGACGTTCTTGCCCAGCTTGCCGCCTTGCAGGGCCTTCCAGGCCATCCACAACAGATAGACCGCGCCGACATAACGAATGATGTCGAAAGACGGCGGCCATGCAGCGACGAGACCGGTCACGCCGGTTGCGGTCAGAATCGTCAGCACGACATCCGCAGCCCCGATCCCCAGTGAAACGGCCAAACCACCGCGCCAGCCATAGGTAAAACCGTGGCTCATGACAAAGGCCATGTTCGGACCCGGCGTGATCAGCAGAAGCATCACCGCGCCGCAGAATAAAGACAGTGTTTGAACGTCGATCATGAGCTGCTTCCCTTCATTGATATCGTTTGCTGACGGTAGCGAATCGCGCCGGACAGGCTGCGCTACAGTTGCTCTCGATTTTTGTGCAACAGTTTTTCCGGGCTTTACCTTCGCAGGTTTGAAATGAGAGTCTCGCCGCCTTGGCGTTTTCAGAGAGGGCAGTGATGAGTCGTTATGCGTTCAAACAGGTTGATGTATTCAGTCGTCAGGCCCTCAAGGGCAATCCGCTGGCAGTGGTGCTTGCAGCTGACGCGCTCAGCGAATCAACCATGGCCGCGTTTGCCCACTGGACCAATCTGAGTGAAACCACTTTTGTGCTTAAGCCCCAGCATCCCGAGGCGGATTATCGACTACGGATTTTCACCACGCAGCACGAGTTGCCGTTCGCTGGGCACCCGACGCTGGGCAGCTGTCACGCCTGGCTTGAGAGCGGCGGGCAGCCAAAAGGCGAGGAAATCATTCAGGAGTGCGGTATCGGGCTGGTGCGGATTCGTCGCCAGGGCGGGCAACTGGCGTTTACTGCACCAGCATTGTTGCGCTCAGAGCCCGTTGAGGATGAGTTGCTGGAACGAATTCGCACCGGAATGGGCTTGGCTGACGGTGCGATTCTTGAAGCCCGCTGGGTCGACAACGGCGCTGGATGGCTAGCACTCAGGCTTGCGGAAAGGGCCAGCGTACTGGCGCTGCAGCCGGATTATTCGCAGCTCGGCGGACTGGCAATCGGCGTATTCGCGCCTTGGGATCCTTTACTCGATGGGGATGAAGCGCAATTCGAAGTCAGAGCGTTTATCCCCGGCGACGGTATGCCAGAAGACCCGGTGACCGGTAGCCTCAATGCCGGTATCGCGCAATGGGTATTGAGTGCCGGGTTGGCAGAGGACCGCTATGTGGTCAGTCAGGGCACAGCGCTGGGCAGGCAAGGCCGGGTTTACGTGCAGCGCCTTGGTGACGATATCTGGGTGGGCGGTGAGGTGGTGACGTGTATTGAGGGTGGGGTAGAGCTGGAATGAGGCTTTACAGTGGAACTGTCATGTTTGCTCGCAACTAATGCCCCACACAAACCAATGGGACCGGCTTGGGTGTCCCTACTAAAGCCGGTCCCACTGACCATGTTCCATTCCGATGGTTAGTTCGCACGGTATTGCCGATGCGCTCGGTCGTAGATAACCCTTCAGGATTTAACGGCTTGCTCTTCAGACACAGAAAGGGTGCTGATCAGGCGTTTGATATCTTCCCGTACATCCAGAGGTAAACCTTCCAGCTCGGTTAACACTTTCGACTCGCCTGGGGAAATGGAGTCAATAGCCAATAACTCCCGAGAGCCAGTAATTACATACAAAACATCAACCCCGGCCTTCGCAACAGCTCTGAGGTATTCGGCATTGGGAAAGCGCTTGCCTCGTTCGTAAAGTCCTTGAGCATTGGCCTCAACCCCGCCAACTAAACCCAGGTCTCGCTGTGAAAGATCGAGACGCTTTCTTTCCAACTTGAGTCTTAGGCCCATGCCTTCCATTTTGGTGATTTCCTGATGCTGATCCACTTCAGTGAGAAGGTAGTTGTTTGAAGTGTGCAGCAGATTAACAAGAAGGTCTTGCTGTTTGAAGGCTTTGGTTCCGACTGATGAACGGTGCAGCGCTTCAGGACTAGGCGACCCCTGGGCCGCGGGCGATACGCTTGCCGGGTCTGGCGGCGACCTGACTGGCTTGACCGTCACGCTGTTTGCCGGTTCTCGCTTCGCTGATTAAAGCAGGAATTAAAGGACCTTCCGGCAGGTTTTTCCAGAAACGGCTCGGAAAGTGGCCTTCCATGACTTTCGGGTTCAGGCGTGCAGGGTTGAAAATGTGGCTGTAATAGGTCAACCACAGCTCTCCACCCGGATCGTCGGCGTTGCGCGCCAGTTGTTGCCAGGCAGGCGGGCAGACACGCTGATGGATCAACTGCTGGCCGTCGTAGTAGACGCCGTCTTTGGGCGTCGCAATCATCCAGCGATGCTGCCCCATACGGCCGATAAAATGCTGACTGGCGCTGTGCAGGATGTCGTGAGCAGGTTCGTGCCATGCGACGTATTGCGGCTGTGCAAATTGCTCTGGCAGCTCAGATTCGGGCAGTGCAACAAAACGCAGAAATGCGTGCAGGTGATGGGCTTCCCGGCTGACTTGCTTGATGCGTCGATGCAGCTCGCTACCCAGTTTGTCGCCTGCCAGCATTGCGGTGCGATCCCCATGGCTGACTCGCCACAGCACTTCGTACAGCAGGCTCCAGCGCTGATCGCCGCGAAATTGCGACGCGCTTTCCAGTAATTGCAGAAGCGTCAGCGGGATCCGGGCTTGAAAGGGGCCTTGTTGCTCAGGGTAGCTGTGATCAGAGCCGAACAGATCGCTGCCGTCGCTGGATTTCCAGCTCACCTGGCTCGGATCGACTTCATGACTGAGCAGCCAGCGTGCCTGCTGTCGCCAGTTGTCGAACAGATCGTCGCAATCCAGGCAAATCATCCCCATAACCCCATTTGCTGCGGAGCAGGGCGGTCGCGCAACAACATGTGCAGTGACTCGCTGCTGCTCTCTGCCTGAGTCGGGTGATAGTCACACGTGATGATGAACGGCTTGGCCTTGGCCAGCACGCAACGCATGCGGGTCAGGTCTTCGTAGCGGATTCGACGCTGACGGCGCAGCTCCAGCAAACGGTTGGTGGTGCGGATGCCGATGCCTGGAATTCGCGCAATCTGTGAAGCATCGGCGCGGTTGAGGTCCATGGGGAACAGGCTGCGGTTGTTCAGGGCCCAGGCCAGTTTTGGATCGATGTCCAGCGCCAGATCACCCGCGCCCTGAAACAACTCCTTGACCTTGAAACCATAGCCACGCAACAGGAAATCTGCCTGATACAGACGGTGCTCGCGCATCAGCGGCGGGGCGGCCAGAGGTACGCTTTTCGGGCTATTGGGAATGGGGCTGAACGCTGAATAATAAACCCGGCGCAGGCCGTAGTTGCCGTAGAGGGATTCGGCGCTGGTGAGGATGGTGCTGTCGTCAGTCTCGTCAGCACCGACGATCATTTGCGTGCTTTGCCCGGCGGGCACGAAGCGCGGCGCGCGGGGCTCATTAAGAATCGTTTGCTGCCCGGTATGGATGGTCTGCATCGCCTGCTTGATCGTGACGACGTTTTTTTCCGGGGCCAGGGTTTTCAAGCCGTCGTCGGTGGGCAGTTCGATGTTGACGCTCAGGCGATCCGCGTAACGGCCGGCCATTTCGATCAACGCCGGGTCAGCGTCCGGGATGGTCTTGAGGTGAATGTAGCCACGAAACTCATGGACCTCTCGCAACTGGCGCGCCACCTCGATCAGTTGTTCCATGGTGTAGTCGGAAGAGCGAATGATTCCGGAACTGAGGAACAGTCCGCTGACGCAATTACGCCGGTAGAAATCCAGCGTCAGGGTGACCACTTCCTCAGGGCTGAAGCGAGCACGCGGTACGTCACTGGAGCGGCGATTGACGCAATACTGGCAGTCGTACAGGCAGAAGTTGGTCAAGAGGATCTTGAGCAGCGAAACGCAGCGCCCGTCGGGCGTATAGCTGTGGCAGATGCCCATGCCGTTGCTGGAGCCCAGACCGCTCTTGCCCTCGGAGCTACGCTTGGGCGCGCCGCTGCTGGCGCATGATGCGTCGTACTTGGCGGCGTCAGCGAGGATGCTGAGCTTGTCGATCAACTGCATGGGAAACTCCGACACTGTTTGCATGTACAGTATAGAGTTCGGTTGCAGTAGGCAATGTCCTGCGGTCGGGTGAATGGGCTTTATCAGTTATGAGAAATGGAATGCATGGATATTGTGAGTTGGAATGCAATCCCATGTGGGAGCGGTGCTTGCCCGCCATATAGGCGCCCAGGA
>NZ_JACONW010000126.1 GCF_014357575.1 Pseudomonas folii
GTCAGGTCTGGCGCTTCGTAAACAAGCTCGCTCCTGGTCATACCATTCAGCGTCGAACCATCCGATAAACCCGCTCTTCCAGGCGCTCCACACCGCGCTGCTCAAATTTCACGCTGCCCTTGAGCACGTCGCTGGTCTGCAGTATGTCCAGCTCCCAGTCCTCGGCAAGCAATCGCTGCACCTCCTCGTCCGGAACAGAGAACGGCGGTCCATCAATCTTTGCCTGATCATAATCCAGCGTAATCAACAGGCCCTGACATTGGGCAGGCAATGCTGATGACAGGTGCGCGACATACTCCTCACGCATTACAGGCGGCAAAGCAATCAAGGCGGCTCGATCATAAAGCGCTGTGCACTCGGCAACATCCTCGGCACGCAACGCAAAGAAATCGCCACACCACAATTCGATCCCTTCGCAGCCATACACCTTGAAAGCGCCGTTCTGGCTGATGACTGGCTCCAGTCGTTGCTCACTGAAAAAATCCTGAACTGCCTTTTCCGACAGCTCGACACCCAGTACTCGATTTCCCTGCCCGGCAAGCCAGACCAGATCCAGACTCTTGCCGCACAAGGGCACCAAAACCCGAGCCCCCTGCCCGACCGCGAGTTCCGGCCAGAAGCGCTGGAGCAAGGGATTCACCTGTCGCTGGTGGAAACCAATCTGGTTGGCGGCCCACCGCTCATGCCAAAATTCGGCCTGCATGAATGCTCCTTATAATTCGATCAAAAAGCGCTAAAACTTATATTAGATTTAGATCAATGATCTGACTGAAGATGGAGACATCTTAACGCTCAGGACGCCCGCTATGTTCCCCAGCCTGTTTATATCCCACGGCTCGCCGATGCTTGCGCTGGAACCCGGTGAAAGCGGCCCGGCCCTGGCGCGTCTCGCAGCCGAGATGCCCAGGCCGAAGGCCATTGTTATTGTTTCAGCTCACTGGGAAAGCCAGGAGCTGCTGGTCAACGCTAACCCACAGCCGGAAACCTGGCATGACTTTGGCGGTTTCCCCGCGGCCCTGTTTGCGGTGCAGTACCCCGCCCCAGGCTTGCCGACGCTGAGCACTGAAGTTGCGGGGTTATTGCAGGCTGCCGGACTGCCGGCACGGACGAACAGCCAGCGGCCGTTTGATCATGGCGTTTGGGTTCCTCTGTCATTGATGTATCCCAATGCCGACATTCCGATCGTTCAGGTCTCCCTGCCCAGCAGAGAAGGTCCGGCGCTGCAAACTCGCGTCGGCCGGGCGCTGGCCAGTCTGCGTGATCAGGGTGTATTGATCATTGGCTCGGGCAGCATCACCCACAATCTGGGCGAACTGGATTGGCATGCAGGGCCTGAAAGCGTAGAGCCATGGGCCAAGGCGTTTCGCGACTGGATGATCGAGAAACTGGCCAGCAATGACGAAGCCGCTCTGCATGACTACCGGACAAAAGCACCCAACGCTGCTCGCAATCACCCGAGCGATGAGCATTTGCTACCGCTTTACTTCGCACGCGGTGCCGGTGGTGAATTCAGCGTGGCGCACAAAGGCTTCACAATGGGCGCGCTGGGGATGGATATTTACAGGTTTGGGTGAAGCCACAGACCTGACACCAATCTGTAGGAGCTGCCGAAGGCTGCGAGACGATATTCCTGATGCACCGCCATCGCAGCCTTCGGCAGCTCCTACAGAAGCAGGAAACCCAAACAAAAAAATCCCCGAACCAGTCGGGGATTTTTTTGCTTCAGACGATCAACTCAAAGAGTCGATCAATCTTCGCGATAGCGACGCAGCTTCAACTGCTTGCCTGCAACGCGGGTGTCCTTGAGTTTGGTCAGCAGACGCTCAAGGCCATCTTCCGGCAGCTCAACCAGGCTGAAGCTGTCGCGCACCTGGATGCGGCCGATTGCTTCGCGGGCCAGGCCGCCTTCGTTGAGGATTGCACCCAGCAGGTTCTTGGCAGCGATACCATCACGCGCACCCAGCGCGGTACGGCAACGAGCACGACCTTCGGCCAATGGAACCGGAGCGCGACGCTCACGATCACCACTGCGCTCTGGACGATCCGACGACGAACGATCGCTACGCTCACGCGGTGCGTTGTTCGGCACCAGTGGGCGCTCGCGTTCGATGGCAGCCAGGGTCAGAGCCTGACCGTTGGTAGCTTTGCGCAGCAGGGCAGCGGCCAGGGCGCGCGGGCTGCAACCGATATCGGCAGTCAGACGATCCAGCAGTTCGCCGTGAGTCGACTCGGCATCGCCGACCAGTGGCGACAGGCTGTTGGTCAGTTTCTTGATGCGGGCATCGAGAACAGCCTGTGCATCCGGCAGGCGGACTTCGGCAACTTTCTGACCGGTTACACGCTCGATCACTTGCAGCATGCGGCGCTCACGTGGAGTCACCAGCAGCAGTGCACGACCTTCGCGACCGGCACGGCCAGTACGGCCGATGCGGTGAACGTAGGACTCAGGGTCGTACGGCATGTCAACGTTGAATACGTGAGTGATACGCGGAACGTCCAGACCACGGGCAGCAACGTCGGTCGCTACAACGATGTCCAGGCGGCCATCCTTGAGGGAGTCGATAACGCGCTCACGCTGGTTTTGAGCGATGTCGCCGTTCAGTGCAGCTGCCTTGTAGCCTTTGGCTTCAAGGGCGCTCGCCAGATCCAGGGTCGCTTGCTTGGTACGTACGAACATGATCAGGGCGTCGAAATCTTCGACTTCCAGCAGGCTCAGTACAGCAGAGGTCTTCTGGTCAGCGTGAACCAACAGGTGAGCCTGTTCGATCGCGGTAACGGTCTGGGTCTTGGTCTGGATCTTGACGTGCTTCGGATCGCGCAGATGGCGCTCGGCGATGGCACGGATCGACTGCGGCAGGGTAGCCGAGAACAAAACGGTCTGACGGGTTTCCGGCATGGCCTTGAAGATAACTTCCAGGTCGTCCATGAAGCCCAGTTTGAGCATTTCGTCCGCTTCGTCGAGAACCAGGTGGTTCACGGTAGCGAGGACTTTTTCGTCACGACGCAGGTGATCGCACAGACGGCCCGGTGTAGCGACAACGATCTGTGCGCCATTGCGGATTGCTTTCAGTTGCGGGCCCATCGGCGCACCGCCGTAGACAGCCACAACGGTAACGCCCGGCATTTGCTTGGCGTAGGTTTCGAAAGCGGTGGCCACTTGCAGGGCCAGTTCACGAGTCGGCGCCAGGATCAGTGCTTGCGGCTCGCGCTTGCTTGGGTCGATACGATGCAGGATAGGCAGTGCGAACGCGGCGGTTTTACCGGTACCGGTTTGCGCCTGACCGATCATGTCGTGGCCAGCAAGGATAATAGGGATCGATTGCTGCTGAATGGCCGAAGGCTCTTCGTAGCCAGTCGCGACGACGGCTGCAACAATATTAGGGTGAAGTTCAAGAGCGGCGAAGCCGCCGAGTTCCTGGGTCATGGGTCTGCCTCTAGTGCATCCGCAAAGACCCATGCTCCAAAGCTGCGCGTGCCGTGTACGACCCTAAAGTCACCCTGGCTGCTTTGTCGGCGGGGATTTGCGAAAACGTTTGATGAATGGATCGCCTAGGATAGTCCGCAGAGCGAACAAGCAGCCGAAGCTGGCTTCGGGGAATTGCAATACCTTGACGAGGGTCCTGTTAAAGACCGGCGCGCACTATACCGGAATTACGCAAAAAAGTGAGGATTTTTTTCACTACCAATCATGGCCAATGCCCAAGACCTACAGGCTTTGCGCAAACCGGCAACAGTGTCTATTTTGCAAAGGCCCGGGTTTACGGGAGAAACTGCTTAAACGGTTCACCTTATCAGTCAGACAGTCCGCCTCCGATCCTACTCCACGCGCAGGGACTTCCTACATGACTTCCTCTACAAAAGGCCGTGTCAGCCGTGAACTGCACGACCACGTGATGCTCATCGGCCTGGATCGTGTCGCCAAGCGCAACGCATTCGATCTTGAGCTGCTCAACCAGCTAAGCCTGGCTTACGGTGAATACGAACGTGAGGATCAGGCCCGGGTCCTGGTGGTTTTCGCCCATGGCGAGCATTTCACTGCCGGGCTGGACCTGGCCGAAGCGGGTCCGGCGCTGATCAATGGCTGGCAGGTGCCCGAAGGCGGTTGTGACCCGTGGGGCGTGTTCGCAGGCCCACGGGTTAGCAAGCCGGTGATCATTGCCGCACAAGGTTACTGCCTGACTCTGGGCATCGAGCTGATGCTGGCCTCGGACATCAATTTGTGCGCAAGCACGACCCGCTTTGCGCAACTGGAAGTCCATCGCGGGATCTTCGCCTTTGGGGGCGCCACATTGCGTCTGCATCAGATCGCCGGTTGGGGCAACGCGATGCGCTGGCTGCTGACCGGCGATGAGTTCGATGCCCATGAAGCCTGTCGCATGGGCCTGGTGCAGGAAGTCACGGCCCCGGAAGACCTGCTGCCCTATGCCCTGCTGTTGGCCGGACGCATCGCAGAACAGGCACCACTGGCGATTCGCGCAACGATTGCCTCCGCCCGTCAGGCGGTGCTCGAAGGCGAAACAGTCGCCGCCCAGGCGCTACCGGCCATGGTCAACCGCCTGATGAGCACCGAGGATGCCAAAGAAGGCCTGCTTGCCATGCAAGAGCGCAGGCCCGGCGTGTTCAAGGGACATTGAAGATCAAGTTGCCGGGCGCAGATCCTTGATCAACGACGCCAGCGAGTAACCCAGGCGCGGTGCCAGCTCTTCAGCGCGCGCACTCAGTGATGCGACATCCAGTTCCTGATCCAGGTCGGCAGGCACGATCAGGATAACGTTGCCCTCCTTCACCGGCAGTTCCCAGTAGTGCCGGTGATAAAGGCCGCGCAACAGCGCCGCGCCCAACGGCTTGCCGTCATCCGACGCCCACTGATTGATCACCAGCCAGCCCCCGGAATTCAGACGCTTCTGACAGTTCTCAAGGAATTTCCAGGCCAGATGCCCGACGCCAGGACCGACATCGGTGTAGAGGTCGACGAAAATCAGGTCAGCCGGTTCGGCGGTGTCCAGCAGTTCCAGTGCATCACCGATACGGATATACAACCGCGGATCGTCATCCAGGCCCATGAATTCAATCGCCAGACGTGGCACGTCAGGGCGTAACTCGATGGCTTCGACGTCTTCCAGCGGCAGGAATCTGAGGCAAGCCTGAGTCAGGGTGCCAGCGCCCAGGCCCAGGAACAGCGCGCTTTCCGGGGCTTCGTGACACAACGCGCCAATCAGCATCGCCCGGGTGTAGTCGTACTCAAGCCAGCTGGGATCGGCCGTGAAGGTGCAGCTTTGCTCGATGGCATCGCCGAATTCCAGAAAGCGATAGTCGTCGACTTCCAGCACGCGAATCATGCCGAAATCGTCGTGCACCTCGGCCAGAATCCGCTCCACCCGCTCCTCAGTCATTGCTTCTCCTAGCGGCGAGCCCAAGTCTGGCCTGTTGATGCGGTCGCTGGACCGCGCAAAATGCGAATTGTCAATCAAGCACAGCGTTAAGGTCACGCTCTTTCTCTTTAATTGCCGCCTCTCATATTGGTGCTGGGGCTCCGATCATCCCTTGCTCGCTGGCGACGGCTCGGCGAACTGCTAACATGCCGGTCCGATTGCCTGACCTTGAGTTCATGATGAGCCAACCCTGGAGCCCCGACAGCTGGCGGGCATTGCCTATTCAGCAGCAACCTCAATACCCCGATGCTGCGCATTTGTTGAAGGTCGAGCAGACGTTGGCAAGCTATCCGCCGCTGGTGTTTGCGGGCGAAGCCAGAGAGCTGCGCCGACAGTTTGCCGAGGTGACTCAGGGCCGTGCGTTCCTGTTGCAGGGCGGTGATTGCGCCGAGAGCTTCGTCGAGTTCTCCGCCGCCAAGATTCGCGACACATTCAAAGTCTTGCTGCAAATGGCGATCGTCATGACCTTCGCCGCTGGCTGCCCGGTTGTGAAGGTCGGTCGTATGGCCGGTCAGTTCGCGAAACCCCGTTCAGCCAACGATGAAACCATCGACGGCGTGACGTTTCCTGCGTATCGGGGCGATATCGTCAACGCCATCGGCTTCGATGAAAAAAGCCGCGTTCCGGACCCTGACCGACTGATTCAGGCTTACAACCAGTCCACCGCAACCCTGAACCTGCTGCGTGCCTTCGCGCAGGGCGGTTTTGCCGACCTGCATCAGGTCCACAAATGGAACCTGGACTTCATCGCCAACTCGGCCCTGGCCGAGAAGTACAGCCAACTGGCCGACCGCATTGATGAAACCCTGGCGTTCATGCGTGCCTGCGGAATGGACAGCTCGCCGCAACTGCGCGAAACCAGCTTTTTCACGGCCCACGAAGCGCTGCTGCTGAACTATGAAGAAGCCTTTGTGCGGCGCGACAGCCTGACCAACGATTACTACGATTGCTCGGCGCACATGCTGTGGATTGGCGACCGCACCCGGCAACTGGACGGCGCCCATGTGGAGTTTTTACGCGGGGTGAACAACCCGATTGGCGTGAAAGTCGGGCCAAGCATGAACACCGACGACCTGATTCGCCTGATCGACATCCTCAACCCGGACAATGACCCCGGCCGTCTCAACCTGATCGCCCGCATGGGCGCGAACAAGGTCGGCGACCACTTGCCACAGTTGATCCGCGCCGTTGAACGTGAAGGCCGCAAGGTGCTGTGGAGTTCCGACCCGATGCATGGCAATACGATCAAGGCCAGCAGCGGCTACAAGACTCGGGACTTCGCGCAGATCCTTGGCGAGGTGAAGCAGTTCTTCCAGGTGCATCAGGCAGAAGGCACGTATGCGGGCGGCATCCATATCGAAATGACCGGGCAGAACGTTACCGAATGCATTGGCGGGGCCCGGCCGATCACTGAAGATGGCTTGTCGGATCGTTATCACACCCACTGCGACCCACGCATGAACGCCGATCAGTCACTGGAGCTGGCGTTTCTGATTGCAGAGACGTTGAAGCAGGTAAAGCGCTAGGCCTCAGGCAAACCCAAGACTTGTAGGAGCTGCCGAAGGCTGCGATTGCATACCTTTGACACACCGCCATCGCAGCCTTCGGCAGCTCCTACAAATGCTACAGCCACCAACATCAGCGCTTCATCGGGTCCTTCCAGAAGTGCTGCTCGGCTTCCCGATAGACATCCGCACGGCTCAAACCAAGATCCTTCAAAGCTGCGTCACTCAAGCTCGCCAATTGCCGACGCTGGCGATGCAGCTCTGACCAGCGGGCAACGTGCCTCCTGATGGGCCTGAGCAGGCGCTCGATCCAGGAATCACGGGACCGGGTTTTCAGTACCAGCACATAACCTTTTTGACCTTTCATCATCTTGCCCTCCATGTGGGATGGCTAGAGTCTCGCGCCAGCGTTAAGATCAATCCAACGAATGTTTCTTATGCGCCCCATCTGGGAGATTGATGTATTGGCCAGTTATCCGAGCATCGACACGGAGCTCCTGCGCACCTTTGTGGCCATCGCCGATCACGGTGGGTTTACCCGAGCAGGCGAAGTGGTGAACCGCACCCAGTCGGCCGTCAGCATGCAGATGAAGCGTCTGGAGGAGGATTTGATCCAGCGCCCCCTCTTCCAGAAGGATGGACGCACCGTCAGCCTGACGATTGAGGGGCAAGTGCTACTGGGTTATGCCCGGCGGATCCTGAAGCTGCATGGAGAGGTCTTCAACACCCTGCGCGAGCCGCATATGGTGGGCGTGGTGAAGATTGGCTCACCGGACGATTACGTCATGCGTTTTTTGCCCGGCATTCTCCAGCGTTTTGCACAGGCCTATCCGTTGGTGCAGATTGAAGTGCACTGCGAACCCTCCAGACAATTGCTCCTGCGTCAGGATCTGGACCTGAGTATCGTCACCCGCGAACCCGGCACCGAGATCGGCCAAATCCTGCGTCAGGAGCGATTCGTCTGGATGGTCGCTCAAGGCTTTTATCCTCATGAACAAAATCCGGTGCCTTTGGCGATGTTCAACACCGACTGTTTTTGCCGGACGTGGGCCTGCAATGCCCTGGACACCATGCAGCGCGATTATCGGATTGCCTACACCAGTGCGAGTCTGGCGGCTATCAGCGCAGTGGTGACAGCCGGCCTGGCCGTGACCGCCCAACTGGAAAGTCTGCTGACCCCGGATTTACGCATTATCGGCGAGGCAGAACAGATGCCCCAGCTACCACTGGCGAGCATCGTCCTGCTGCGTAATCCGAAAAATCCTTCACCGATCACTGAATGCCTGGCCGAACACATCGCCGAAGGCTTCAGGCTTTAAAAGCCAGGATCACCGCACAGACCACCAAAAAGCCGCAGAACAACGAGCGCAGCAAGCGCTCGGGCAGCGAGTGCGCCAGCTTGACGCCCCAACTGATGCTGGCCAGCCCACCCACAGCCAGGGGAATGCCCATGCTCCAATTGACGTGGTCATGCAGCGCGTAGGTAAACAGGGTGATGGCAGTACTCGGGGCAGCCAGCGCCAACGCAAGACCTTGAGCTACCACCTGACTCGCACCAAAAAAACTGGTCAGAATCGGCGTCGCAATCACCCCGCCACCGACGCCGAACAGGCCTCCGGTGACGCCCGACCCCATCCCCAGCAACCAGAGCCGGTTGACGTGGCGCAAGCCGGTACTGGCGTGATCTTTGCGCCAGAACATCTGCGCGAGATTGAAGACCGTGAGCAAAATCAGAAAGGCAATGAACGCTACACGCATGTGCTGCGGATCGAGGCGTACCGCCCACAACGATGTCAGCCACGCCAGACAGAAACTGGGGATGATCAACATCATGGCGTTGCGCATGGAAATGCGATTGCGCTGGTTGTACCGCCACAGCGCCAACAGCACGTTGGGCAATACCATCAACAAAGCGGTGCCTTGGGCCAGTTGTTGATCAAGCCCGAACAGCACGCCTAGAGCGGGAATCGCAACCAGGCCACCGCCAATACCGAACAACCCACCCAGAGTGCCCATGGCGGCACCCAACGCTACGAACATCACCACTTCAATCACGCCGCAATCCCTTCTCAAACAATGCGCGCATGCTACGCAGTCTGGCTGCTCAGGCAAATAACCGATGTGCGCTATCACCCAGGTTTCATGCCCGCGATCGCGAGCCATCGCTGGCTGCATGCAGCGACTGCCGGAATTTATCTGGCGCATCAAAGATCACGGCACTAAATTGTCGGCATGACACACGCAAAAGAGGAACACCCCATGAGCGCTGACGCCAGCTCCACTGCCGACAGTAACTGCCAAGCGTTGCAGCTCGACAACCAACTGTGTTTCGCCCTCTACTCCACGTCCTTGCTGATGACCAAGGTCTACAAACCACTGCTGCAGGCGCTAGGCCTGACGTATCCGCAGTATCTGGCGATGATGGTGCTCTGGGAACAGGACGGCTTGACCGTTGGCGACGTCAGCACCCGGTTGCTGACAGATCCGGGCTCCCTGACGCCGCTGCTCAAGCGCCTGGAAGGTGAAGGTCTGATCAGCCGTACCCGCAGCAAGGAAGACGAACGTGTGGTGCTGCTGCACCTGACCAAGCAAGGCCGGGCCTTGCAGCAAAAAGCCCTGACTGTCCCCGGCTGCATCTTGTCCGCCAGCGGCCTGGAGATTGAACAACTGCAAGCGTTGCAAGGTGAGCTGCTCAAGCTTCGCGAGAATCTGCAGGGCAGTGTTTAAGGACGTTTCCCTCTGGCTGGCCAACCATTTGATGCAATTTCTGCAGGATTCATTTCAATTCAGCGGTCTGCATGCAGTTTGATAAGAGTTTGCCCGGTCTCCCTGACACTATGCTGTCGCGCAGCAAACTGGGACCTGTAGGAGCGCGCTTGCCCGCGATTGCGCCAGCACAGACGATATATTTATCGACTCACAGACCGAATCGCGGGCAAGCGCGCTCCTACAGACAAAATCATTCCAAATCAGTTAGTTATATCCGTTTGACAAGAGCGAGCCTGAATCCAGATTTAAAATTCAAAATATTATCTTGCGCGCAAACTATTTGCGCGATACATTTATTTCGTACCCGTTAGCGCATACCTTTCCAGCGCAAACAGACAAGCTTTGAACGACCCGATCACTACGATTTCCCGATCTTGAATGAGGTGACACCATGGATACGCTTTACACTGGCATCGCAACTGCAACCGGCGGCCGTGATGGTCGTGCTGTTTCCAGCGACAACATCCTCGACGTGAAACTCTCCACGCCAAAAGAACTGGGCGGCGCAGGTGGTGCAGCCACCAACCCTGAGCAACTGTTCGCTGCCGGTTACTCGGCCTGCTTTATCGGCGCGCTGAAATTCGTCGCCGGTCAAAGCAAGCGCAGCATCCCGGCTGACGCCTCGATCACGACCCATGTCGGCATTGGTCAGATTCCTGGTGGTTTCGGTCTGGATATCGACCTGAACATCAACCTGCCGGGTCTGGAACAAGCTGATGCCGAGCAACTGGTTGAAGCCGCTCACCAAGTGTGCCCGTACTCGAACGCTACTCGTGGCAACGTTGATGTGCGTCTGCACGTAACCGTGTAATCGTAACGGGTCCCGTTGCCGCCACTTGGCCGAAACCCGTAGGAGCGAATTCATTCGCGAAGAGGCCAGTACAGCCGACACGTTTCTGTTGGCTAATACATAGCTTTCGCGAATGAATTCGCTCCCACAAGGACAGCCATGTTCGTTCGACAAGCGCCCACAAAAAAGCCCGCATCGCTGCGGGCTTTTTTGTGAACGCGGTAAAAGCTGTGCTTATTTAGCACGGCCTTTGTAGGAACCGCCTTCACGGGTATCGATCTCGATGCGATCACCGATTTCGATGAAATCAGCAACCTGCAGTTCGGTACCGTTGGCCAGCTTGGCAGGCTTCATCACCTTGCCGGAAGTGTCGCCACGAGCCGAACCTTCTGTGTAGTCAACGACGCGAACGATGGTGGTTGGCAGCTCTACGGAAACCAGACGCTCTTCGAAGAAGATCGCTTCACAAACGTCGGTCATGCCTTCTTCCACGAATGGCAGAACGGCTTCGATGTCTTCAGCGTTCAGCTCGTACATGGTGTAGTCAGTGGTGTCCATGAACGTGTAAGTGTCGCCGCTGATGAAGGACAGGGTCGCTTCTTTGCGGTCGAGGATTACGTCGTCCAGTTTGTCGTCAGCGCTGTAAACGATCTCGGTCTTGTAACCGGTCAGCAGGTTTTTCAGCTTGGTCTTCATGATGGCGCTGTTACGACCGGACTTGGTGAATTCAGCTTTCTGAACCAGCCAAGGGTCATTTTCAAGACGAATCACGGTACCGGGTTTGAGTTCTTTACCAGTTTTCATTGCGTATATCCGAATTTGGATGGAATTTGCCGAGGCTCTGTACGAGAAACCGCTTCGCGCGTGTCACGCGAAGGTCTTTTTCGTACAGAGCCTAATCTCAAGGCCGCGTATCATACGAAACTCCACAAAACAGTACCAGCGCCGTCGCAAGATCAGCATGGGAAGCTTGTTGCAGACACCAGCTTTCACCGTGCTCCGTGATCTCTGACCAGTGCCCAAGCAGCGCTTGCCAGCTTTCAGCGCCCTTCTCCCCCGCATTCCAGCTGCGCCAGAAACCGCTCAATGCCTGTGCAGCCTCGTGCGAGAGCCCTGCAAGGTAATGTTCCAGAAAGGCATCGAGCTTGACCCAGTGAGCGTCATCCTCCTGCTCATAAATGTGCCAGAGCAACGGCCGCCCCGCCCATTGCGCTCTTACGAAAGAGTCTTCGCCGCGTACCACGTTGAAATCACAGGACCACAAAAGACGGTCGTAATCCTCCTGTCTGACGAACGGCAGTACCTGAACCGTCAATGCCCCGCGCGTTTCCTGTGCCCCTGCCTGAAGCGAGTCGACTCCAAGCCAGCGTTGCAGATCTCCCACAATGCGGCCTTCCGGTACCAATAAATGGCTCGCCTTGCTGTCGGTCGCCAACGCGTCGAGCCAGGCGCCGATGCCTGGGTTCTCGTAGGCAAATACCGAGATCAATCGCGTGCCATCGTCAGGGGTAACCCCAAGCCCTTGCAGGAAATGGCTGCGCTCTGCTCTGTTCTGCTGAAACCCTTGACGTGTGGCAAGCAGCTCGCGCTCTCGCAACAACCCACCAGTGGTCGGAACAAAGCCCGGAAAGAAAAAGAATTTGCGCACACCGTTGGATTGCACCGACGGAAGGCCATGGCAACCGCTCACCCAATCCTCAGCACTGAGGTATTCCAGATTGATCCATACCGGACGCGGCGAACTTTGTGCAATGGCATCCACGTAATCGGGCGGCAGACGGCAGGCGAACGCTTCGATGATTACATCGGCAACCTCGGTGGGCTGCCAGTCTTCAGGCCAGTGATGGACACTGACCCCTTCCCGCCACTGCTGCGCGGCCGAGGCATCAGCGCCGGGGCACAGGCGCACGAAGGCAGCCAGATCATCGACCCACAGGCGCACCTTCAGACCATGCTCGGCCACCAGTTGCCGGGCCAGACGCCAGGTCACACCGATGTCACCGTAGTTGTCGACGACGCTGCAAAAAATGTCCCAAGAGGCTTTCATGTCCGGCTCCCTGAGGCTGGATGATAAAAAACGCCGATTGTCCTTCAGACAACCGGCATTCACCAGCCTCTGCTCATGGCACAATCGCAGCATCTGCAGTCAACGCCGAGATCCTGCCATGCCTACTCAACACCGCCGCGAGCTGAATGTTTCCCTTCATCCGTTGAAACTGATCGCCTGTATCGCCATCGGTATCTGGCTTGGTTTTGTCGCAGTAGCGCTGACCGGCATGCTGTTCTACAAAGCCTTGCCTGCGGCTGAGACCCAGGTGATCAATAACGCCGCCGCACAACTGAGCTCGCCGCCCGTCGAAAAACCTGCGCCCGCTGCGGAAAAAACCATGTTCGAAAAGTATGAGCAAAGCCTGCGGGAAAGTGAGGCTCGCCAAGCGTGGGAACAGGCTCAGGAACAACAGCAAAGAAACTTCAACGGCCCCAAATGCAACTTCTGGATGCAGCAGGACCGCACCGCTCCCAGCGAAAAAAGCCGCGCCAATGTCATCCAGTTCTGCGGATAAACCATGAACAAGCAAGACGTGTTGCATCTGATCATCGACAAATTAGAGGTGGACCTGGATATCGCCCAGCGTGCTGCGCAGACCGCCTATGAAACCGCGACCCACGAAGAAAACATCGCCGAAAACAAATACGACACGCTGGGGCTGGAAGCCTCTTATCTGGCAGCGGGTCAGGCGCGGCGAGTAGAGGAAATTCGCCAGTCGCTGATGCTCTATCAAAAGCTGACGCTTGCGCCATTCAACGAGCACAAGGGTATTCAGCCCGGCGACCTGATCACATTAGAAAATCACCTGGGTGTTGAGCAGCATCTGTTTCTGGGACCCGATGCCGCTGGTCTGAAGATTCAATACAGCGAGCACGCCATTACGGTGATTACCGCCCGTGCGCCATTGGGCCAGAGCCTGCTGGGTAAACAGGCGGGCGATGAGCTGGAAATTCGCGTCAATAGCAGCAGCCAAACCTTCGAAGTCACGCAGATAGTGTGACCGGCTATTCATTTGCAGGGTTGATCGCTCCAACTTTTTCTGGGTATGGTGGCTTCGTCGCCACATAAAGTGACCGGGACTACATAACCGGAAGCAAGGACTCACTAAGTAGGAGATATTTCATGACTAACGTCATTGCTTTCCCTGACGCCCATGAACGTGATCGCCTCAAGTCAAGTGACCACCCTGGGCTGAGATACCTGAACAAGAAAGAGCGACTGCTGATCGACCAGTTACGTCAGACCAGCCATGCAGGACGTCAGTACGTCTATGACTACGCAGCCATTATGTCGCTGTCCAAGCCCTTGCATCCGGATTGATTCCGCCCAGGCTCATAGGGGACGTAAATCCTATGGGAGAGCCTATGCTTGCCCGCAGCTCATGACGTGGGACCGGTTTTAGCCGGGAAAGCGGTATTACTGACGACCCGTTTTCAGTGATGGTTCCGGCCTCTTCCCGGCTGAAGCCGGTCCCACGACATCACGCCAACAGCGGGACCGCATCTCCCGGCGAACCCTTGACACCCCAATCCCGCGCAAGCGCCTATAGTGGGCGCACGTCCCGGTAATGTGGAAACCGTCATGAACCCCGCTGGATCTGAACACGACCACTCTGAACCGCACACCACCGCCGAATCGGCCGTCAAAAAAACTGTCGATCATCTGCGTTTCCACAAGCACCACGCGCACCTTGCCAGTACGTTTGGCAACGATAGTTTTGCCCTCAAGGCGGAGGCCTTTGCCCGCTTCTTTGGCACGCCCGCGTTTCTCGGCGCGCAAACCGTCATTGTCTTGCTCTGGGTGATTTGTAATGCCACGGGCCTGACTCAATTCGATCTGTACCCGTTCATCCTGCTCAACCTGGCATTCAGCCTGCAATCGGCCTACGCCGCGCCGCTGATTCTGTTGGCTCAGACCCGCCAGTCAGCGCGCGATAAAGCCAATGCCGACGCTGACGCCCAGCACCGCGAAGATCTGGCAGCGCAAATGCTCTCGTTGCTGGAACAGAACACTCGCCTCACCGAGCTGACCAAGTCGCTGACTGAACGCGTCGAGACGCTAACCTCGGACATGCACAAGCATTTCGTGAAACGCGACACCGTTGAAAGCGGCAAAAAGCCAATATTGGATATTTGAACTAAACCCTTGGTTGTAGGAGCTCACGAGCACCGCGAGGCAGCGATGGCGGTGTGTCAGACAGAACGCTATCGCTGCCTCGCGATGCTCGTGAGCTCCTACAGTTCCAATCGAGATCTCTCTCACACGCTGAACAATCAAAATCTTGAACCCTGCATGCCTTCTATTGACCAACCTTACACGCTCATTCGTGACGCGCAGGCAAATATCCCTTTCCCGTTGCACTGTTTTTCTCCGCAGTCCGAGCCGGGATACTGAGCTCACGTCTTGTTTGTTTGAATCAATTTGAAGGAGCACCACACATGTCTATTCCAGCATTCGGCCTCGGTACTTTTCGCCTCAAGGATCAGGTTGTCATCGACTCGGTCACCAACGGCCTCGAACTCGGTTATCGGGTCATCGACACCGCTCAGATCTATGGCAACGAAGCCGAAGTCGGTAAAGCGATTGCCGACAGCGGCGTGCCTCGTGAAGAGTTGTTCATCACCACCAAGATCTGGACCGACAACTTCGCCGCAGACAAGCTAATCCCGAGCCTCAAGGAAAGCCTGGCGAAACTGAAGACTGATCATGTGGATCTGACACTGATTCACTGGCCTTCACCAGAAGGCAAAGTCTCGGTCAAAGAATTCATGACCGCTCTGTTGGAGGCGAAGCAGCAGGGCCTGACCAAACAGATCGGCATTTCCAACTTCACGATTGCGCTGATGAAGGAAGCCATCGAAGTGGTGGGCGCCGAGAACATTGCCACCAACCAGATTGAGCTGCATCCGTACCTGCAAAACCGCAAGGTGGCTGATTTTGCCAAACAACACGGCATTCAGATCACGTCTTACATGACATTGGCATACGGTGAAGTGCTGAAGGATCCAGTGATCGAACAGATCGCCAAACGCCACAATGCTTCGACCGCACAAGTGACGCTGGCCTGGGCGATGCAACTGGGTTATGCGGTGATCCCGTCGTCGACCAAACGCAGCAATCTGGAAAGCAACCTCAAGGCTCAGGATCTGAAACTGAGCGACGAAGACATGGCACAGATCGCAGCGCTTGATCGCGGCCACCGCCTGACCAGCCCCGCTAGCCTTGCGCCTAAGTGGGATTGATCAGAACCTGACCTGGAATGCGCGATCCCTGTGGGAGCTAGCTGTCTCTGACACAACGCTGTCGCGAAGCAAACACAGGCCTGTAGGAGCGCGCTTGCCCGCGATGACGGTCTGTCAGCCAATAAATATATCGGCTGTGCTGACGCTATCGCGGGCAAGCGCGCTCCTAAAAGTTAAAAATCCTTAAATCAGTTAGTCGAATATTTTTTGATTGAAGCTACGGTGTCCATGTCACCGCGCTGTCTCGCGGTAA
>NZ_JACONW010000127.1 GCF_014357575.1 Pseudomonas folii
TACCGCCTTCCCGGCTAAAGCCGGTCCCACGTCATCAGTGATTCCTGTGTGCGAATCGATCAGTGCGCCTCGTCCCAGTTGTTGCCCACACCGACTTCAACCAGCAGCGGAACATCCAGTTGCGCCGCGCCGCTCATGTGCGGACGGATTTGCTCGCTGATCTGCTCGACCAGGTCCTCGCGAACCTCCAGTACCAGTTCATCGTGTACTTGCAGGATCACTCTGGCATCCAGCCCTGACGCTTGCAGCCAGCCGTCCACCGCCACCATGGCTTTCTTGATGATGTCTGCCGCCGTGCCCTGCATCGGCGCGTTGATCGCCATCCGCTCGGCACCTTTGCGCAACGCCTGGTTCTTGGCGTTGATGTCCGGCAAATACAGACGACGACCGAAGATGGTCTCAACAAAACCCTGC
The DNA here is from genome assembly GCF_014357575.1 of Pseudomonas folii. Taxonomy (GTDB): domain Bacteria; phylum Pseudomonadota; class Gammaproteobacteria; order Pseudomonadales; family Pseudomonadaceae; genus Aquipseudomonas; species Aquipseudomonas folii. The sequence goes on from NZ_JACONW010000127.1 coordinate 415, forward strand.
TCGGCGGCCTGAGTGCGAGTGCGCTCCATGTAATCGAGCACGCCGGGGTAGCGGGCGAAATAGCGATCCACATAAGCCTGGGACTGCTTGCGGTCGACTCCGATCTGCTTGGCCAGACCGAAAGCGCTCATGCCGTAAATCAGACCGAAGTTGATCGCCTTGGCGCTGCGACGCATGTCAGTAGTGACCGCTTCCAGCTCGACGCCAAAAACTTCTGCGGCCGTCGCCCGGTGAACGTCCAGATCGTTACGGAACGCGTGCAACAAGCCTTCATCCTTGGCCAGGTGAGCCATGATGCGCAGTTCGATCTGCGAGTAGTCCGCCGCCAGCAGCTTGTAGCCTTTGGGTGCTACAAACGCTTGACGAATGCGGCGCCCTTCGGCGGTACGAATCGGGATGTTCTGCAGGTTTGGATCACTGGAAGACAGACGCCCCGTCACGGCCACGGCCTGGTGGTAAGAGGTGTGAATGCGACCGGTGCGCGGGTTGATCTGCTCTGGCAGGCGGTCGGTGTAAGTGCTCTTGAGCTTGCTCATCGAGCGGTACTTCATCAACACCGTCGGCAGCGGGAAACCTTGCTCGGCCAGTTCAGCCAGCACCGCTTCAGCGGTCGAGGCCTGCCCCTTGGCGGTCTTGCTCAGGATCGGCATGCCGAGTTTTTCGTACAGGATCACGCCCAGCTGTTTCGGCGAACCCAGATTGAATTCTTCTCCGGCAATCTCGAACGCCTCGCGCTCAAGGGCAACCATCTTGTCACCCAGCTCGACGCTTTGAATGCCGAGCAGCTTGGCATCTACCAACGCACCTTGCCGCTCGATGCCCGCCAGCACCGGCACCAATGGCATTTCAATTTCGTTGAGCACCGGGGCCAGGCTTGGGATCGCAGCGAGCTTCGCCTGAAGCGCTTCATGCAAGCGCAACGTAATGTCAGCCTCTTGCGCAGCGTATTGCGCGGCCAACTCCAGAGAAATCTGGTCAAACGTCAGTTGCTTAACGCCCTTGCCAGCGATGTCCTGAATATTTCCGGCGGCATGGCCCAGGTATTTCAGCGCCAGGCTTTCGCGGTCATGACGGGTCGCGGTGGAATCCAGCACATAAGATTCCAGCATCGTGTCGAACAGCAGCCCCTGAACCTCAATGCCCTGACTCTGATCGCCATCAATGGCGCAGTTAGCGAGGATATTGATATCGAACTTGGCGTGCTGGCCGACCTTGATTTTGCTCGGGTCTTCCAGTAGCGGCTTGAGCTGCTTGAGTACGTGATCTCGATCCAGTTGCTGCGGCACGCCCATGTAGGAGTGGGTCAACGGGATGTAGGCTGCTTCGTGGGTCTGCACGGCAAACGACAAGCCCACCAGTTGTGCGCGCTGGGCGTCAAGACCATTGCTCTGGGTGACGAACGCTACCAGCTTGGCGTCGTTGAGCTTCTTCAGCCAGACGTCGAGTTGGCCCTGCTCAAGGATGGTTTCGTAGCGGGACTCTGCCGGGGCCGGGGCTTCTTCGATAGCGATTTCCAGACCGACACGCTTGGCATCACGGTGCAGGTCTTCGATCCAGCTTTTGAATTCCAGCTCGGCGTATAGCTCAAGCAGCGCTTCACGATCAGGCTCGGTGCAGTGCAACTGATCAAGCTCGATGTCCAGCGGCACGTCGATCTTGATGGTCGCCAGCTCGTAAGACAGGAACGCCATGGCACGGTGCTCTTCGAGCTTGGCGGCCAGGTTCTTCGCGCCACGAATGGGCAGCGTCGCGACCATTTCGAGGTTTTCGTACAGCTCTTTCAGGCCGCCACCCACGCCGACCAACAGGCCTACGGCGGTTTTTTCGCCGACGCCCGGTACGCCTGGAATGTTATCGACCTTGTCGCCCATCAGTGCCAGGTAATCGATGATGTGCTCAGGGCCGACGCCAAACTTCTCTTTCACGCCCGCCACGTCCTGCACGCTACCGGTCATGGTGTTGACCAGCGTGATGTGACCATCGACCAGCTGCGCCATGTCCTTGTCGCCGGTGGAAATGATGACCGGCCGGTCCGCCGCCGCGCTGCTGCGCGCCAATGTGCCGATTACGTCGTCAGCTTCGACCCCGTCAACGCACAGCAACGGATAACCTAAACCTTTCACACAGGCGTGCAACAGGTCGATCTGCACGCGCAAATCGTCCGGCATGCTGGGCCGGTTGGCTTTGTACTCGGCATACAAGTCGTCACGGAACGTGCCGCCTTTGGCGTCGAACACCACCGCGAACGGGCTGTCCGGGTATTGCCGACGCAGACTTTTGAGCATATTCAGCACGCCCTTCACGGCACCCGTGGGCAAACCCTTGGACGTGGCAAGCGGCGGCAGCGCATGAAAAGCGCGATACAGATAAGAAGAACCGTCCACCAGGACGAGGGGAGCTTGGCTCATGAGCAGAATCAACCTTTTCGGCGGGGTCGGCGCTAGAATGCGAGGACCATTGACGACAAAGGGACAAGGTTATCATGCGCACAACAAATCGCCTGTTGCTGGCCGGCCTGTTTACACTCTGCCCGCTCATTGCTGTTGCAGCTGATGATGCACCGTCAGGAGACCCGGACGTTACAATCCGCACCGAAGGTGACAGGACCATTCAGGAGTACCGCCAGAACGGCTTCCTGTATGCGATCAAGATCACCCCGAAAGGCGGAAAACCTTACTTTCTGGTGCGCGCCGATGGTACAGACGCCAATTTCATTCGTTCAGACCAACCGGATATGTTGATTCCATCGTGGAAAATATTCGAGTGGTAAGGTCCCACATTCACCTTTTTTGCTGGCAGCCCTGATATGTCCGTATTTACCCCTTTGGCTCGGCCCGAGCTGGAAACATTTCTCGCCCCTTACGGGCTAGGCCATCTACGTGACTTTCAAGGCATTGCCGCCGGAAGCGAAAACACCAATTACTTCATTAGCCTGGAGCAGGGTGAGTTCGTACTGACCCTCGTGGAGCGCGGTCCGGTTCAGGAAATGCCGTTCTTCATCGAACTGCTGGACACCCTCCACGAGGCTGATTTACCGGTGCCGTATGCCCTGCGCACCACGGACGGCGCGGCACTGCGCGAGCTGGCGGGCAAACCGGCGCTGCTGCAACCACGCCTGCCCGGCAAGCACATCAGCGTGCCGAACACACAGCATTGCGTGCAAATCGGCGAGCTACTGGGGCATCTGCACCTGGCGACCCGCGACAAGGTACTGGAGCGCAAGACTGATCGCGGTCTGGACTGGATGCTGGCTGAAGGCGCAACACTGATTTCTCATCTGGAGGCGGCTCCCGGCGTATTGCTCAAAACCGCGCTGGAAGAAATCGAACGCCTGAAGCCGAAGATCATGGCGCTGCCCAAGGCCAATCTGCATGCCGATCTGTTCCGCGACAACGCGCTGTTCGAAGGCACGCACCTGACCGGGCTGATCGACTTCTACAACGCCTGCTCCGGGCCGATGCTTTATGACCTGGCGATCGCGCTGAATGACTGGTGCTCGGACGAAGAGGGCAAGATCGACGCGCCACGCGGTCGGGCCTTGTTGGGTGCCTACGCCGGACTGCGCCCGTTCACAGCGGCCGAAGCCGAACTGTGGCCAACCATGCTGCGCATTGGCTGCGTGCGTTTCTGGCTGTCACGTTTGATTGCAGCGGAATCCAATGCAGGGCAAGACGTGCTGATCCATGATCCGATGGAGTTCCAGAAGCGTCTGGAACAACGGCAGGAAACGCATTTGCCGCTGCCGTTTGCGTTGTAAATCCACAAAGCTCCAAAGGTCCGGCGCCGCCAATAAGTATGCCGAGAACCTGTAGGAGCTGCCGAAGGCTGCGAATTGGCAATGCTGACACACCCCTTTCGCAGCCTTCGGCAGCTCCTACAAAAACTACCGACCGACTTCAAAGCGACTCCAGGCACCCCACCAGATCATCCCCCAGTTTGTTCAGCAGCAGCTCATACCCGGTCGCGTTTGCGGGGGTCTCTCCGCCCAGCGCATCCAGCTCAGCCAGTTTTGCGGGCAATCCGGCCGTCAGGGTTTCGGCCAGACGCGGACGCAAAGGCGGCTCGCTGAATACGCAGGTCTTGCCCACTTCCTTCAGCCGCGCACGCATGGCAGCGACATGCTGAGCACCCGGCTGAACCTCGGCAGCGACGCTGAACACGCCCGCATGCTTGAGGCCATAAGCGTCTTCGAAATAATCGAAGGCTTCATGGAAAACGAAGTACGGCTTGCCAGCGATACCGGCCACACGGCCTTTGATTCGTGAATCCAGCGCGTCCAGGCGTGCATTGAACGCCTTGGCATTACTCGCATACCGCGCCGCGTTGGTGGGATCGGCAGCGCTCAGGTCAGTGGCCATTTTCGCCGCTATCACCCGGGCATTCACCGACGACAACCACAAATGCGCATCCAGGCTGCCAGGCCGATGATCGTGGTCAGGCTGGTCGTGACCGTGATCTTCTTCGTCGTGTGACGCGCCGTCTGCGCCGAAGTGGCGCAACTTGAGGCCCGGCAGCGATTGCACTGCAACGACCGGCAAGGTCCGGTTTTTCAGGACACGCGGCAGGAAGCCTTCCATGTCCGGCCCGATCCAGTAGAGCAGATCGGACTGCTGTACCCGCCGTACGTCGGATGGCCGCAAAGCATAATGATGCGGCGATGCCCCAGGCGGCAAAAGCACCTCTGGCGTACCGACACCGTCCTGTACAGCCGCAGCAATCAGCTGCAATGGCTTGATGCTGGTAAGGACGCGGACATCGGCCTGAACCGGGGAAATTGTCAGCAAACTTGCGGATAAAGCGACAAATAGAGCAAAAAGACGGTACACGTGGGCCACTCATAGAAGGCTAGAACGGGTAACATAATAACGTCTCTAGCAAATATCGTCGCCGCCCATGCCTATTACACCGTTGGCCAGTCGCCCTCACGACCACTCCCACTGCGTGCATACCGCGCTTTCCGAAGCCGACACGCTGTGCGCCCAGAAAGGCCTGCGCCTGACTGCCCTGCGCCGCCGCGTGCTGGAGCTCGTCTGGCAGAGCCATAAGCCGTTGGGCGCATACGACATCCTCGCCGTGCTCAGTGAAGAAGACGGTCGCCGTGCCGCGCCGCCTACCGTTTACCGGGCGCTGGATTTCCTGCTGGAAAACGGCCTCGTGCACCGTATCGCTTCGCTGAACGCCTTCACCGGCTGCAACCACCCGACTCACGTGCATCAGGGCCAGTTCCTGATCTGCCGTGAATGCCACGCCGCCATTGAGCTGCAAAGCCCGGCCATCAGCGATTCCGTGATCACTGCGGCCGCTGGCGTCGGCTTCGCGGTCGAAGGCCAGACCGTGGAAATCGTCGGGGTGTGTTCCGGCTGCAAGGCCGCCTGATGAGCACCGCGTTGATCAAGCTTGAGCACGTTGGCGTCGCCCTTTCCGGGCAGAACGTGCTGGAAAACATCCATCTGAGCGTCAAGCCTGGGGAAATCGTTACCCTAATCGGTCCCAACGGCGCGGGTAAAACCACGCTAGTGCGTGCGGTGCTCGGTTTGCTTAAACCGGACACCGGCAGTGTCTGGCGTAAACCGAAGCTGCGCGTTGGCTATATGCCGCAAAAACTGCACGTCGACCCAACGCTGCCGCTGTCAGTGCTGCGCTTTCTGCGTCTGGTGCCCGGCGTGGACCGTGCGGCCGCGTTGGCAGCGCTGGCTGAAGTCGGGGCCGAGAAGGTTATCGACAGCCCACTGCAAAGCATTTCCGGCGGTGAGATGCAGCGCGTTCTGCTGGCTCGCGCGCTGCTGCGCGAACCTGAACTGCTTGTGCTGGATGAGCCCGTACAAGGCGTTGACGTTGCCGGGCAAGCCGAGCTTTACAGTTTGATTACCCGCCTGCGCGACCGTCATGGCTGCGGGGTGCTGATGGTCTCCCATGACCTGCACTTGGTGATGAGCACCACGGATCAAGTGGTCTGTCTGAACCGCCACGTCTGCTGCTCCGGACATCCGGAACAGGTCAGCCACGACCCAGCGTTCGTCGAGCTGTTTGGCAAGAACGCGCAGAGCCTGGCGATTTATCACCACCATCACGATCACGCCCATGACCTGCATGGCGAAGTCGTTGAAGAGGCCGCCAATCCGGCAGGCCACGCTCATACACATGTTCACGGAGACAGCTGCAAGCATGGCTGATTTTCTTCTTTACGCCTTGCTTGCCGGCCTGGCCCTGGCACTGGTGGCAGGACCGCTGGGTTCGTTCGTGGTCTGGCGACGCATGGCCTATTTCGGCGACACGCTTTCTCACGCGGCGTTACTGGGTGTAGCGCTGGGCTTTTTGCTGGATGTCAGCCCGACGCTTGCAGTGACTGTCGGCTGCCTGCTGCTGGCAATCCTGCTGGTGACCTTGCAGCAACGTCAGCCATTGGCCTCGGACACGCTACTGGGGATTCTTGCACCCAGCACGTTGTCACTTGGGCTGGTGGTGCTGAGCTTCATGCACGATGTGCGCATCGACCTGATGGCTTATCTGTTTGGCGACTTGTTGGCGATCAGCCCTGATGATCTCGTCTGGATCCTTGGCGGATCACTGGCAGTGCTGGTATTACTGATAGCACTTTGGCGCCCACTACTGGCGATTACCGTGCATGAAGAGCTGGCGAAGGTCGAAGGCCTGCCCGTCGCAGGCTTGCGCATGGCGCTGATGTTGTTGATCGCGGTGGTGATCGCCGTGGCGATGAAAATCGTCGGCGTTCTGCTGATTACATCGCTGCTGATCATTCCGGCAGCTGCGGCACAGCGTCACGCCCGTTCGCCAGAGCAGATGGCATTCGGTGCAAGCGTGCTGGGCATAGTGGCCGTGTGTCTGGGGCTGTCGATGTCCTGGTTCAAGGACACCCCGGCAGGGCCTTCAATTGTGGTTTCAGCAGCGGCATTGTTTCTGCTGAGTTTTGTCCTACCCAAACGAGCGGTGTAGACTTGCTCGTTTTTTGCGCAATTAGAGAATCGCAGGAATGAAGCCGTTCGCATCCCGTTATCTGTTGCTTGCCGCATTTTCTGTCCTGTTGGCAGCCTGTCAAAGCGCGCCGACAGTCGAAGCGCCCGTGCCCGCAACTGAGGCAGACGGCTTCGCGCAGCTCGAACAGAGCATTACCAGCAATGAGCTGGCCACTGCCGAAGATCAGTTGGCCAAGCTGCAAGCTGCAGCGCCGACTGACATTCGTCTTGAACCGTTCCAGCGTCGTCTGGCAGAAGCGTATCTGAGCCGCAGCCAGATTGGCTTGCAGAAGGGCGACGTCAACGCAGCAGCCACGGCCTTGAGCCGAGCACGAGCCTTGATGCCCAAAGCCCCCGCACTGACCAGTGGCGTCAACGGCGCAATCGCCCATGCCCGAAAGGCCGAACTGGATCAGGCCGAAGCGGAGTTGAAAGCGGCTGAAGCCAAACGTGTTGCAAAACTGATTGATCCGTCGGCAGAAAGTACGACTATCAAGCTTAAGATCGGCGATATGGCGCAATTACGTCGCCAACTGGATGCGATCGCTGCGGATACAGTGGCGTTCAACTGCATCGTTGTGCTGCAAGTGCCACGCACAGACGATTACCCATGGCTGGCCACATTGCTGACCAAACGGGTAAACAAGATCAATCCGGATTTTGAGCTGGAATTGCGCCGCAAGATTGAGCGCAATGAGACGGCGACAGTGGTTCTTAAGCCAGCACAGCAATAAGCCTCCGGATGCAATCCCGGTAGGAGTGAACTTGTTCACGAGAGGTTCTATCTGACACACCGCATAGCGGCAGGATCGGCCGGGCGGCGCTCCGTTTCAGCCGGGAGGACTGCACTTCAAGCGCAGCAGATGTAGCGCCTGAACCAAAGCCCTCCCGGCTAAAGCCGGTCCTACGGAAATTCGTTTCCACACAATAGTAAAAAGGCGCCATCCATGGCGCCTTTTCGTATCAAGCAGGAATCGCTTTAGCCTTCGGCTCGCGATCCCAGACCCGGTGCTGGGCTATCGCGGTGAAGAAAGGCTTGAACGACTTGCTGTCAGACACTTCCAGCAGCCCCGCATCTTTGTCCAGATGCAGCAGATCGATGATCTGTTTGGCCTCACCACTGACTGAAATCGCCTTGAGGTGTTTGTACGCCTCGAGCACGTAGTGCAACGCGACGCCGTCACCACTCAGTGCAGTCACCGAAGCAGCCCCACCTGGAATGAACACTGCGTCGAACGCTACCGACGGCAAGCCTTCCATGGAGGCATCAACCGGCAGGCTCGCACCGCTGGCGGTTTTCACCGGCGCAGAGGTCGGACCAAGCACCTTGGCGTGAGCACCTTCAGCTTCCAGCGCGGCTTTCATGGCTGCTACAGCCTTGTCGTCCACGCCGTTGGCCACCAGAATCGCCACTTTGCGCGACACGATATCGCCGGATAGCAGGTTCATCTGGCTGAGCAGAGGGGACTCTGCAAGCGATTGCTTCTTCGACGGCACGGTTGGAGCCGTTGGCGCAGGCAGACCGAGGTTGGCAGCGACACGGCCCGCCAATTCCAGATCAATGTTGGCCAGAATCTCGTTCACCTGACGTGCACGAATGTATTCGCGCTCGACCTTGCCCAACTCGAAGCTGTACGCCGCGATGATGTGCTCTTTCTCGGCATGGCTCATGCTGTTGAAGAAAAGCGTGGCTTGCGAGAAATGGTCGGAGAACGATTCGCTACGCTGACGAACCTTGTGCGCCTCGATGCGCTCCGGATAGGTTTCAAAGCCGCCATCCACCGGACCAGCCGGGGTTTCCTTCGGCCAGCCGCCGTCGATCGAGTTCGGCTCGTAGGAAGCACGGCCTTTGTCGATGGTGGTGCGGTGCTGAGCGTCACGCTGGCCATTATGGTTCGGCGCAATAGGGCGGTTGATCGGGATTTCGTGGAAGTTCGGCCCGCCAAGACGGCTGATCTGGGTGTCTGTGTAGGAAAACAGACGACCTTGCAGCAGCGGATCATTGGAGAAGTCGATACCCGGCACAACGTGACCTGGGCAGAACGCGACCTGCTCGGTTTCAGCGAAGTAGTTATCCGGATTGCGGTTGAGCACCATTTTGCCCAGCGGCGTCACGGGTACCAACTCTTCAGGGATGATTTTGGTCGGGTCCAGAATATCGAAGTCGAACTTGTGCTCGTCTTCTTCTGCGACGATCTGCACGCCCAGCTCCCACTCAGGGTAATCACCGGTTTCGATGGATTCCCAGAGGTCGCGGCGGTGGAAGTCGGTGTCTTTACCGGCCAGCTTCTGCGCTTCATCCCATACCAGCGAGCAAACGCCGAATTTAGGCTTCCAGTGGAATTTCACGAAGGTCGATTTGCCTTCGGTGTTGATCATGCGGAACGTGTGCACGCCGAAACCCTGCATGGTACGCAGGCTTTTCGGGATGGCGCGGTCGGACATGGTCCACAGCACCATATGCGCGGACTCAGGCACCAGCGAGACGAAGTCCCAGAAGGTGTCGTGAGCGGAACCGCCAGTCGGGATTTCGTTATGCGGTTCTGGTTTGACCGCGTGAACGAAGTCCGGGAACTTGATAGCGTCCTGGATGAAGAACACTGGCATGTTGTTGCCAACCAGGTCGTAGTTGCCTTCATCGGTGTAGAACTTTACCGAGAAGCCACGCACGTCACGGACGGTATCGCCGGAACCACGCGGGCCTTGCACGGTGGAAAAGCGCACAAACACTGGGGTTTGCTTGGCAGGATCACGCAGGAAGCCCGCTTTGGTCAGCGCGGCGTGATCTTCGTAAGCCTGAAAGTAACCATGCGCGCCAGTACCGCGGGCATGGACAATGCGCTCTGGAATACGCTCATGGTCAAAGTGCGTGATTTTTTCACGCATGATGAAGTCTTCAAGCAGCGACGGACCGCGGTCACCGGCTTTCAGGGTGTTTTGGTTGTCGGAGACTTTCACACCATGGTTGGTGCGCAGCGCTTGCTGGGTCGCGTCAGAGCGAAACTGCTCCAGACTTTCCAGTTTGGCGTTGGTGTTACTGCGGTCCGGGGTGTCGGTTCCTGCGAGCTCGCTTTTTGATGGGTCTGGCGTGTTCGTTGGTTTCTTCGTAGCCATTGGACAAAAACTCCTCAATTACAGGCTGCCCTTTAGCCATCACAGGCATCGGGCTTATAGGCAGAAATCCCCGGAAATCGAGCTCGGGGAATTCACGGCGCTAAGAAAGTGACTGAGGAGATAGACAGGCGTTCCGTGTTTTTTATGAAGATCTGGCGGGTGGTGGTCAAGGGATGCCGGAGGGCTGTAGGAGCTGCCGAAGGCTGCGAAGGCGATGTGATGGGTAAAACGCTTCGCAGCCTTCGGCTGTTCCTACAAAAACCTGCATTTCAAAACCACCCATCGCCTTATTCCATTTACATAGGTCTGTTATGAAATAAATGCTAAATCGATTCCGGCGGACAGGCTAAAATGCGCGCCCGGCCTATCCAGCCGACGCCAATCAGCCAGTGCATTTCCTGCCGCTGCGCTGAATTTTTACCGCGCCCCCACAAGGTTCGCTAAGTGATCGAGTTTCATAACGTCCATAAAACCTATCGGGTGGCAGGCAAGGAAATTCCGGCCCTGCACCCTACCAGCCTGCGCGTTGAAGACGGTCAGGTGTTCGGCCTGATCGGCCATTCAGGGGCTGGCAAAAGCACTCTGCTGCGCCTGATCAACCGCCTGGAAACCCCAAGCGGCGGACAGATCATCGTCGACGACGAAGACGTCACCGCTCTTGATGCCAACGGCTTGCGGCGTTTCCGCCAGCAGGTCGGGATGATCTTCCAGCACTTCAATCTGCTGTCCTCCAAAACCGTGGCCGATAACGTCGCCATGCCGCTGACCCTGGCCGGTGATATGTCCCGCGCCGAGATCGATCAGCGGGTCGCAGAGCTGTTGGCCCGGGTTGGCCTGTCCGACCACGCGAAGAAGTACCCTTCGCAGCTCTCCGGTGGGCAGAAGCAGCGCGTCGGCATCGCCCGCGCTCTGGCGACCAAACCGAAAATCCTGCTGTGCGATGAAGCGACCAGCGCCCTGGACCCGCAGACGACTGCGTCGGTCCTGCAATTGCTGGCCGAGATCAACCGCGAGCTGAAGCTGACCATTGTCCTGATCACCCACGAAATGGATGTGATCCGTCGCGTGTGCGATCACGTTGCGGTGATGGACGCTGGGGTTATCGTCGAGCAGGGCAAGGTCGCCGATGTGTTTCTGCACCCGCAGCATCCGACTACCAAGCGCTTTGTTCAGGAACACGAGCAGATCGATGAAAACGAACAGCGCGATGACTTCGCCCACGTCGAAGGCCGCATTGTGCGTCTGACCTTCCAGGGCGAGGCGACCTACGCGCCGTTGCTCGGCACTGTCGCGAGAGAAACCGGCGTGGATTACAGCATCCTGGCCGGGCGCATTGATCGCATCAAGGACACGCCTTACGGGCAACTGACCCTTGCCATCACCGGCGGCGACATAGACGCCGCCTTCGCTCGCTTCACCGCCGCGGATGTTCATATGGAGGTGCTGCGCTGATGGACGCTCTACTGACTTTATTCCCCAACGTCGATTGGGCCGAGATCTGGGTCGCCACCCTCGACACCCTGAACATGCTCGTCGTGTCTCTGGGCTTTACCGTGCTGCTCGGTCTGCCACTGGGTGTGATCCTGTTCCTCACTTCGCCACGCCAGTTGCTCGAAAACAAAGGCCTGTACTCAGTGCTGGCGGTGATCGTCAACTTGCTGCGGGCTCTGCCGTTCATCATCCTGCTGATCGTGATGATGCCCGTAACCGAGATCATTACCGGCACCACACTGGGCATCCTCGGCACCTTGCCACCGCTGATCGCGGGCGCGACTCCGTTCTTCGCTCGTCTGGTGGAAACCGCGTTGCGTGAAGTGGATCGCGGCATCATCGAAGCGACCCAAGCCATGGGCGCCACCACGCGGCAGATCATCGTCAAGGCGCTGCTGCCTGAAGCACGCCCCGGCATCCTCGCAGCAATCACCGTTACGGCCATTGCGCTGGTGTCGTTCACCGCCATGGCGGGCGCTGTCGGCGCGGGCGGGCTGGGTGATCTGGCGATTCGTTACGGTTACCAGCGTTTCCAGAACGATGTGATGTTTGTGACGGTCGTATTGCTGCTGGTACTGGTGCAAATCCTGCAAACCATTGGCGACAAACTGGTCGCGCACTTTTCCCACCGCTAGTTTTTGGCCGATTCCAATCGGCAATAGCCCGCCGGGATGGCGGGCTCTCAAAGGAGTTGATGTATGAAGAAGCTGTTGGCCGTATTTGCCGCTGTTGCTGCGTTGTCCGCGCACGCTGATGAAACCCTGACCGTGGCGGCCAGTGCCGTACCGCACGCCGAGATTCTCGAATTCGTGAAGCCGACGCTGGCCAAAGAAGGCGTGGACCTGCAGATCAAAGTCTTCAATGACTACGTGCAGCCTAACGTGCAAGTCGCACAGAACCGTCTGGACGCCAACTTCTTCCAGCACCAGCCGTACCTGGATGAATTCAACAAGGGTAAAGGCACCGATCTGGTCAGCGTCGCCAAGGTTCACATAGAACCGTTCGGCGCTTACTCGGACAAGATCAAGAGCCTTGCAGAGCTGCCGGATGGCGCCAACGTTGCGCTGCCTAACGATGCCACCAACGAAGGCCGCGCCTTCCTGCTGCTGGCCAAAGCCGGTTTGATCACGCTGAAAGACCCAACCAGCATTCTCGCCAAACCGAGTGATGTGCTGCAAAATCCGAAAAACCTGCAGTTCCGCGAGCTGGAAGCTGCAACCCTGCCTCGCGTAGTGACTCAGGTAGATCTGGCGCTGATCAACACCAACTACGCGCTGTCGGCCAAACTTGATCCAACTAAAGACGCGCTGATCATCGAAGGTGCCGAATCGCCTTACGCCAACATTCTCGTGACGACTCAAGCCAACAAGGATGCGGACGCCATCAAGAAGCTGGTTGCTGCGCTGCAAAGCCCGGAAGTGAAAGCGTTCATCGCCGAGAAGTACAAAGGTGCAGTGGTTCCGGCTTTTTAAGCTGAATCACCGCGACTTGCAGATCATGTTGGAGCGAGGCTTGCCCGCGAATGAAGCGCCTCAGGTCTATCAGAATGACCGTGCCATCGTTTCTTCGCGGGCAAGTCGGATTGCCGCCCACTCGCTCCAACAGAAAACAGTCCCTGCCATGCGCTGCAAACTCACTCTCGCTCCAGCAACCCCGGCAACTGCGCCAGCAGCTTCTGGTTGTTGAACGGCGCGCGAATGAACCCGCGCTGATTGCCGTCTGGCCCGAGCAAAGCAAGGTTGCCGCTGTGGTCCACGGTATAGCCCGGTTTACTGGTATCAGCCGGGATGAATGGAATGCTCACTCCGTTGGCCAGCTTCTGGATGTCTGGCACGCTGCCCGTCAACCCCACGAAATTCTTATCGAAATAACCCAGATACTGCTTGAGCTGCTGAGGCGTATCGCGATTGGGATCGACGCTGATCAGTACCACTCGCAATTTGCTCAACGTCTCTTTGGGCAGTTCGCTTTTGATCTGACGCAGCTGGGCGAGGGTGGTCGGGCAAATGTCCGGGCAATAGGTGTAGCCGAAAAACAGCAGTGTCCACTTGTCCTTGAAACCGTTGAGCTGCACTGGCTGACCATCCTGATTGGTCATGGTCAGGTCCGGCAGCTTGCGGCTCTGTGGCAGCAGAATGATCCCTGCATCAATCAACGCCGTCTGGTCGCCAGAGCTTTTGCCCGACAACGCACGATTGACGGCAAAGCCCAGCATCAAAGCGACGAGGGCGACCAGGATGAAGACGATTTTCTGGGTTCGAGTCATGAGATCAGCAGTGAGTGTTCTTGTGGTAGCGGAGTGCAGGTTGCAAGTGCGTGCCACGGTACAGCACGCACGCCCGAATCAGGAAGAGATCGCCAGGGCGACGAGACGTATTCATGCTTCCCGCAGCAGCTAGCCGCCGCTTTTCGAAGCAGGTGTTTTGCTGGAGGTAACGTTGAACAAGGTGTAACCCAGCGTCAGTTGCTCGATGTCCCTGGGCAAGTCGTAGTCGACAATGAAGCGCACCAGCATTTCGACGCGTTCGCCCGGCTGCAGCACTTGCTGCGTGAAACAAAAGCATTCGGTCTTGTGAAAATACCCTGCTGCGGAACCTGGCGAGATGCTTGGCACTGCCTGAGCGGTCATGGGCTGGTCGGTCGGATTCTGGGCGACGAACCACATGTCGTTAACGGCGCCAGGATGTACTTCCAGTTGACCAGCTTTAGGGTAAAAGCCCCACGCCATGTCCACGGCATTGGACGACAGGAACTTGACCCGCACCTGACGGCTTCCATCGATCCGTTGAGAACCCTGATGATCGTCGCCAACTCGGCCATGAATACCAAATGCCTGGGACATCACATTGAACAGCGGAACCACGGCAAAACCAAAGGCAAACATCACGATAACCACCAGCAGCAGGCGGATGACTGGAGACTTTAAAAACCGGGGGGTATTCATACCCATACAGTCGACCTGATGATGTAATGCGCGCCATGTCGTGGCGTACCGAGTGGGCGGCGCGGTAGAAACTCTACAATCCTCAAAGGAGCCAGATCACTACCAGCGCCCTCCAAAAACCGAGTATAGACAGGCACTGGAGGCGTGCAACGCGCTGGAAAAATCCGGAAAATGTCGCGACTCATGCGCTGCCTCGAAAATTTAAGAGGCAATCTTGGCGCAAATGGCGTTTTTAATAGCCAATACACATATATGTGAAGTTGTTATGACAAATACGTCTTAGCCTTTCGTTCAAGCAGGCTAACGTATGGTCTCCCCTTTCCATACCCTGGTTTTACGCCTTCAGGAGCGTTCATGAACACCGCCGCTTTGCGCGAGCAGATACAGCGTGCCCATCAGCACGAGGCCGAGACAGGCCAGCTATTGCGACAACTTGAAACTCAGTTGCCTCACCTGCACCCGGCCATTCATCTGCCGGAAGTCGATGCGCGAGGTGTACTGACGCGCTTCGTTACTGCCTATATCGATCTGGTGCCAGACTTGCTGGACGCCGCTCATGAGGTTGCCGTCGAAGCGGGTATCGAAGGGCAGATCAAACCGGTGCTGAAAATCGCCGAGCACTTCTTCACGGCACCACCCGCCATCATGGATGGCCACGAAGGACTCGACAGTCTGCTGGACGAAGCCTATCTGGCGCATCGGCTGGTTGAGGAAGTAAATGATCTGTACATCAAGCATTTCGCCCGCCCGCTGATCCCGTCCAATACCGTGGTCGCCAGCGTTATCGCCCACCAGTTGATTGGTGAGTCGTTCGCCAACCAGTTGGACGAAGCGGTGCATCACGCGGTCGATCAATTGCTGGATGAAGAAAGTTTCGAGCTGGAATCCGTGGAAGCCTACCGCGACCGCCTGAGCAGCCCGGACACCGAAGCCGCGTGGAAACGCTGGCCGTGCCTGTCGCGCCAGCTGGGGCTTGGGCTAGCCCTCGATCGAGGGTAAGAAAGACCCCATAAATCCTGTAGGAG
>NZ_JACONW010000128.1 GCF_014357575.1 Pseudomonas folii
TCGTTTTGTTTGCATATAAACTCATTCTAAAAATGAATTTAGTGAATAAAGAGTCAGATGCTATGGTTTAACCCGTTTGAGCCCCGGTTACGCCACTGGAGTATTGCGTCATGAGTTTCACTTCTCTGCATTGGGGGGCTTATCGCCCGCAAGTCGTCGATGGCGAGCTGCGGGCGTTGGTGCCGGTGGAGTGGGACAGCGATCCTTCACCTATTGGTGATTCAGTCGCTGCTGCGGTGACATCACCCACCCGTATTCGGCGACCGGCCGTGCGGCGCAGTTTTCTGGAGGGGCAGGGTGGCAGCCCGGAGTTACGTGGGCAGGAACCCTTCGTGGAAGTCTCCTGGGATGTAGCGCTGGAGCTGGTCGCCAAAGAACTGAAACGGGTTAAAACCGAACACGGCAATCAAGCGATTTTTGGCGGCAGTTACGGCTGGGGCAGTGCCGGACGCTTCCATCATGCCCAAAGCCAGCTGCACCGCTTTCTCAATGGTTTCGGCGGTTATGTGGCCAGCGTCGACAGCTACAGCCTGGGCGCTGGGCGCGTGTTGATGCCGCACATCGTCGGCAACATGGACTGGCTGTTGGCGGCGCACACCTCATGGAAAAACCTTGCGCAACATTGCGAGCTGTTTGTCGCTTTTGGCGGTTTGCCTGCCAAAAACGCCCAGACCAGCCCCGGTGGCGCCAGTGATCACCTGCTGACCAAGGCCCTGCAAGACATGTCCGCAGCAGGCGTGGAATTCGTCAACGTCAGTCCGCTCCGCGATGACCTGGTGGGTCCTGCGCATAATGAATGGCTGCCGGTGCGTCCGGGCAGCGACACCGCCTTGATGATGGCCTTGTCTTACGTGCTGGTCACCGAAGGCCTGCACAACGAAGACTTCGTGCAGCGTTATGCGGTGGGCTATGAGCGCTTCCGTGATTACTTGCTCGGCCTTACCGATGGTCAGCCCAAAAGCCCTGAATGGGCACAGGCCCTGACGGATATTCCGGCTGCGCAAATTACCGATCTGGCGAGACGCATGGCCAGCAAGCGCACGATGATCAATGTCGCCTATTCCTTGCAGCGCTCGGTGCATGGCGAGCAACCGTTCTGGATGACCGTCACGTTGGCGGCACTGTTGGGGCAGATCGGTTTGCCCGGAGGTGGCTTCGGTCTTGGTTACGGTTGCATGAACAACACCGGCAGCGGCCGCAAGGCATTTTCCGGGCCGCGTTTTTCACAGGGCCAGAACGCCGTCAAAGACTTTATTCCGGTGGCGCGGGTGGTGGACATGTTGCTCAACCCCGGCGCTGAGTTTGACTACAACGGCCAGCAACGGCATTACCCGGATATCCGTCTGGTGTACTGGGCGGGCGGCAATATCTTTCACCACCATCAGGACCTTAATCGTCTATTGCAGGCCTGGCAGCATCCGGAAACCATCGTCGTCCACGAGCAGTTCTGGACCGCTCAGGCCAAATATGCCGATATCGTGTTGCCCGCTACGACCGCGTTGGAACGTAATGATATCGGCAGTTCGGCCTCGGATCGCTTCATGATCGCCATGCAGCAGGCGATCGAGCCGGTGGGCGAGTCTCGCGACGATTACGCGATTCTGGCCGAGCTTTCCGAGCGACTGGGTTTTGCCGATAGCTTTACCGAAGGCCGGGATGCATCCGGCTGGCTGCGGCATATTTATGAAGAGTCACGGGGCAGGGCGGGTGAGTTTGGCATTCAGTTGCCCGATTACGACCAGTTCTGGTGCGATGGTTTATTTGAAGTCGAGTACCCGGAGCTGGATACGGTGTTGCTGGAGGCTTTCCGCGAAGATCCGCTCGCTCATCCACTGCCAACCCCTTCGGGGCGGATCGAAATTTTCTCCGAGCGCATCGCCGGGTTCGGTTATGCCGACTGCCCCGGTCACCCGGTGTGGCTGGAAAAAACAGCCGCCGACTACCCGCTGCATCTGTTATCCAACCAGCCGAAAACCCGCCTGCACAGCCAGTACGATCACGGCAGCTATAGCTGTGCATCAAAGATTCAACAGCGCGAACCCCTGACCCTCAATACCGATGATGCACGCGCGCGGGGTATCAGCGACGGCGATGTGGTCAAGGTCTACAACAATCGTGGGGCATTCCTGGCCGGGGTCATTGTCTCGGACAACATCCGCCCCGGCGTGGTCCAGATCGCCACCGGTGCATGGTTCGACCCGCTGGTGCATGGCGAGCCCGGCAGTCTTGAAAAACACGGCAACCCGAACATGATCACTCAGGATGTTGGCTCATCAAGCCTGTCTCAGGGTTGTTCGGCGCAAACGGCGACGGTGGAGATCGTGAAGTGGGAAGGGGAATTGCCAGGGATTACCGCGTTTGAACCGCCGGTGATGGTGTAGGGGATTAGGTTTGCTCGCAATCCGTAGGACTGGCTTTAGCCGGGAGAGCGGTATTTCTGGCGAGGGATATTTAGCGGATGTACCGACGCCCTCCCGGCTAAAGCCGGTCCTACGGAATAGCGCGGTCTATGTGGGAGCGGTGCTTGCCCGCGATGCATGTGACGCAATTCTCAGGCATACCGAGTTATCGTTTATCGTCGGAATGCCGACCAGACCAAGCACCGCCCCCATAAGGGAATGAAGCATTCCAATTCAATTGCGCATTAATTCTGATACCGACTCTGCCGCAACCGCTCCAGACTATTGCTCAAGTGCAAGCGCATCGCCGCCCGCGCGGCATCACGGTCCTGATGGGCAATCGCCGCAAAGATCTGTTCGTGTTCGCGACGCAGGATTTCCAGATAGTCCGGTGAGTGGTCGTTGCTGAGCTGCATTCTTGAGCGCGGGATGATGCTGCTGCCCAGTTGCTCCATCACGTCGGTGAAGAAGCTGTTGGCGGTACACAGCGATATCTGATGATGAAACTCGAAATCGGCCAAAGCGGTGTCGCTGCCCGGCGGGCAGGCATTGAGGGTGTCGAGTGCCTGGCGGATCGCCTGCAATTGCTCCGGCGTGCGCCGTTCGGCCGCCAGCGCGGCTGACTCCACTTCGAGGCTCTGGCGCAGCTCAATGATCGCGATGGCATCGCGCAACGTGCCGCTGGTGCGCTCGTCGACCTGGAAATCATTGGGGCGACTGGCATCCACCACGAAGGTGCCGATGCCGTGCCGGGTTTCCACCAGCCCTTCGGCCTGTAACCTGGACATGGCCTCGCGAACCACCGTGCGGCTGACGCCTTTCTCTTGAATGATCACCTGCTCGGTGGGCAGTTTCTCCCCGGCCTTGATCTCGCCCTCACGGATTCTGCGCGAGAAGTCATTGACCAGTTGCTGAGCCAGGCTGGTACGCCGATCCGGGGTTGCAGGAGGGATTTCCATGTCACTCATTCAAGTTTCCATTGGGCCGCAGAGTATAACCTCAGCCAGCTGCCACGCTGGCGCCAGCTGGCACTATAATGTCGGTTCTTCGAAAACGAGTCAGCCCATGTCGGACCCAGACCTTTCGTCCCAGAAAAAACACAGACGTTTAGCCGAGACCCTGGTTGATCGCTTTGCCCAGCGCATGCGCGATGGCGTGCTCAAGCGCGGTGAGAAACTGCCTCCCGAGCTGCACATCATGGAGGCCGAGGGCGTGAGCCGTACGGTAGTGCGCGATGCATTGTCGCGCATGCAGGCGGCGGGGCTTGTGGAAACCCGTCACGGGGTGGGCACCTTTGTTCTGGACATGCCTGCGCCAGCCGGTTTCGTGATTGGCCCGGCGACCATCGCGACCTTGCCTGACGTGCTGAATCTGCTGGAGTTTCGTTTGAGTCTGGAAGTGGAAGCAGCGGGCATGGCTGCACAACGGCGAACCCCCGAAGCCCTGCTGGAAATCAAGCAGGCGCTGGACGCCTTGCTCGAAGGTCCGCAAAAGTCCGGGACGACGATCAATGCCGATTTCCAGTTTCACCTGAAAATCGCCAAGGCATCGGGCAATACTTACCTGATCGACATCATGAAGCACCTCGGCACCAAGCTGATTCCCCGCACCCGGATGAATTCAGCCTACACCGGACAGAGTGATCGAACGGCGTATCTGGCCGGGATCAATGCCGAGCACCGGCAGATTTATCTGGCGATTGCCGCCGGGAATGTAGATGCGGCGCGTTCGGCCATGTACTTGCACCTGAACAGCAGCCGCATCCGTTTGCATCAAACCCAGGCAAGCCAGGAGTTGTACAGCAACTAGCGTTTAAAGAAGGCCGGATGATTACAGGAAGTTGTATTGCACGCCGACCCGCAGACGTAACTGACGCTTGTCATCGGCACTGTCGACCTTTATATCGCCGACTTCGAAGAACGGCACCCAGCGTTTATCGATCTTGTATTTGAATACGGCGTTCTGTTCATAGTCCGTCTTGCCGTTGTCATAGCGAATATAGTCGGCATCGAAGTAAGTGAACTGATATTCATATGCCCACTTACTGTTTTGCGGCGCATAGTTGAGCCAGACGTCATAACGGTTGATGCTCTGGTTATCCATCGCGTTGTCGGGCATGTCTTCATTGATCTTGTCTCGATCCAGCTTGATGGAGTCATAGCGGTAGCGCGCAGAGGCATTCAAAGTGTCGCTGATGCGGTATGTGGCTTTCAGGCCGACTTTATAGGCGGTGGATTTTTCGATGCTTTCCAGCGCAATGGAAGGGGTCAGCATCCAGTCCGCATTGAGTTTGTACTGATAGGTCATGCCCAGTTCGTGCCCGTTGCCCACGGTATTGTCAAAAGCAACGTCCTGTCGGTCACCGGCAGTCTTGTATTTAAGTTCACCTTCAAAGCCGAGACCGTTATCCAGTCGGGTACCGAACTTGACCCGGTCCGAGTGCATCCGCGTACTTTCCGCATATTGATGCCGATAGTTGATATAGCCACTGTCGGCCATGGCGAGCGTGGAGGTCAACAGCGCAGCAAACGTCATCATTGCTTGGGTAGTTTTCATGTTTTTTATTCTTGTTAAATGAAATGGAAGGTTTTATTCACAGCAGATTTCAGGCAGCCGGGTTCCTCGGCAGGAAATGCCGAAGGACGCGACGGGTTAAAACTTCATTGGTCTTACAGCGCCAGGCAGGCGACCGGTTGTTCGATGTTATGGGTGTTCATGTCGCGACTCGCCTGAACCAACAGGCGGGTGTAAGCATGTTGCGCCTCATGCCGGGCCAGCTCGCCCGTGTCGAGAATCTCAACAATCTTGCCGCCTTGCATCACCGCCACCTGCTCGCACAGATGGGCAACCACGGCGAGGTCATGCGTCACCATCAGGTACGTCAGGCCCTGTTCGCGGCGCAGGTCGGCGAGCAGGTTGAGAATTTCCGCCTGCACTGAAACATCCAGTGCCGAGGTCGGCTCATCCAGCAGCAGGACCCGGGGTTCGAGGATCAGCGCCCGGGCAATCGCGACGCGTTGGCGCTGCCCGCCCGACAGTTGATGCGGGTGGCGGAAGCGAAAGCTGTCATTGAGGCCTACCTTGCGCAGAATCTCGCTGACCCGATCATCACGGTCGCCGATGCGGTGAATTGCCAGTGGTTCCTTGAGCGCCGAATCAATGGTGTGGCGCGGATGCAGCGAGGCATAGGGGTCCTGAAAGACCATCTGCACCGTTCGATAATGCTCTGCTTGCAGCTTGCGCTGCACTTGTTGGCCGTTGACCTGCAGTGCGCCGGTCCAGTGCTGGTATTGCCCGGCAAGACAGCGCAGTACGGTGGTTTTGCCTGAGCCGGACTCGCCCACCAGGCCGAACGCCTGACCTTTTTCAACGCGCAGGTTGACGTCATGCAGCACCTGATTGAGCGCCGGACCCGTACCGAAACTGAGGTTGAGTGATTGGACTTCGATCATCGCCATGGGAAATACCTCAATGAGTCAGCCAGAGGGGATCGCGCTGGAGCACCGGCAGGCTGCTGCGCGGAAAGTCCAGGCTCGGCAACGCGGCGAGCAGCCCGCGCGTATAGGGGTGCTCTGCTCTGGCAAGGTCGGCGGCTTCCAGTGATTCCATGACCCGTCCGGCGTACATCACCAGGACCCTGTCGCAGAAGTGCTGCACCAGATTCAGGTCGTGGCTGATGAACAGCAGGCCCAGATCCCGTTCACTGACCAGTTCTTCGAGAATGTTCAGCACCTGACGGCGTACCGAGACGTCCAGCGCCGAGGTGGGCTCGTCGGCGATGATCACCTGTGGATCGGTGATGACCATCATCGCGATCATGATTCGTTGGCCCATGCCGCCGGAGACTTCGTGCGGGTAGAGCTGATAGACCCGCTGAGGATCGCGGATATGCACCTTGGCGAGCATGTCCAGCGCACGCTCTTTGGCTTCCTGATGCGACACTTTGTGATGGGCCAGATACGCCTCGGCGATCTGCTCGCCGACCTTGACCACCGGATTCAGCGAGTATTTCGGGTCTTGCATGATCATCGACATGCGACGGCCACGAACGCCCTGCATTTGTTTTTCGCTGGCACTAAGCAGGTCGATGTCGTCAAAGCGCAGGGTCTTGGCGGTGATTCGTGCCGTTGCCGGATGCAGGCGCAGCAGGGCGCGGCCGACTGTGGATTTACCCGAGCCGGACTCGCCGACAATCGCCAGCTTTTCCCGGCCCAGATTGAACGAAACGCCTTGCACAGCCAGAGTGGTCTTGCCTGCGTTGGTGAACTCGACGCGTAAGTCGTCTACGGCGAGCTTGCTATGTGATGCGGATAACTGAGACATGGCTGTTACCTCTTATTAAATTCGCAATCCTTTGAGTGGAATGCATGTCCCCTGTAGGAGCGCGCTTGCCCGCGATACGATTTTGGACCCAACACATTTGTTGCCTGTGCAGACCCATCGCGGGCAAGCGCGCTCCTACAGGTGGCAAGGCATCGAGATTTATTCATTACGCGGATCCAGCACGTCGCGCAGGCCGTCGCCGAGCAGATTGAACGCCAGGCTGACCAGCATGATCGTCGCGCCAGGTGCTGCCACAAGCCACCAGCTTTCCAGCATGTAACGCCGACCGCTGGAGATCATCGCGCCCCATTCCGGCAGCGGTGCCTGCGCGCCCAGACCGAGAAAACCCAGTGCCGCAGCGGTCAGAATGATGCTGGCCATGTTCATGGTCAGGCGGATGATCACTGACGACAGGCACATCGGGATGATGTGTCGACCGATGATGCGCAGCGGTGAGCCACCTTGCAGTTTCACGGCGACAACAAAGTCGGCGTTACGCAGCGACAGGGTCTCAGCTCGTGCAAGACGCGCAATCGGTGGCCAGGCGGTGAGGGCGATGGCGATCACTGCATGCTCCAGGCCAGGACCGAGCGCGGCAATAAACGCCAAGGCCAGGACCAGGCTCGGGAACGAAATGAAGATGTCGGTGATGCGCATGAACAGGCTGTCGACCCAACCACCGAAATAGCCGGACACCGTGCCGATCAACAGGCCGATAGGCCCTACGATCACCGTCACCAGCAGCACGATGTACAGGGTGATGCGCGAGCCATGAACCAGTCGGCTGAACACGTCGCGGCCGTACTCATCCGTGCCGAACCAATGGGCCGCGCCGGGCGCTTGCAAGGCGCGGGTCAGGTCTTGTTGCAGCGGGTCATGGCTGGCGATCCAGGGTGCGAACAGCGCAACGATCATCAGCACTGAAATTACGGTCAGCCCGGCCAGCGTCATCGGGTTGCGCAACAGAAAACGCATCATGCGCGCCGCGCTGCCGGTCAAGGCCGCCAGACTTGAAGCGGGTACTGCCGCTGCCATAGGGGTAGCTTGCGAAGTCGTCATCAGCGGGTTCTCGGGTCGAAGACTTTATAAAGGGCGTCGCTGATCTGGTTCAGGGCGACAAAGATCAGCCCGATCAACAGCACGCACGCCATCACCGCATTCATGTCACCCAGCAGCAGGCTGCTGGTCAGGTACTGGCCAAAGCCTGGCCATGCAAATACCGTCTCGATCAATACCGCGCCTTCAAGCAATCCGCCGTAGGCGAGGGCGACGATGGTCAGCAGTTGCACGCGGATGTTGCGGAACGCATGCCCCCAGACAATCCGCCGCTGGGACAGGCCCTTGACCCGCGCCGTGATGATGTATTCCTGGGACAGCTGTTCAAGCATGAAGCTGCGGGTCATGCGGCTGATGTATGCCACCGAGTTGAAGCTGAGGATGATTGCGGGTAACAGGATGTGCCGCAGGGCGCTGCGAAACGCATCCCAGTCGCCGGACAGTGCGGTGTCGATCAGCAGCAAACCGGTGCGTGTCGGGATCAGACCGTCGTACGCCAGTCCAATCCGTCCCACCCCGCCGGCCCAACCCAGCCAGGCGTAGAACACCAGAAATGCCATCATGCCCAGCCAGAAGATCGGCGTTGAATAACCGAACAGGGTGAACAGCCGGGCGATATGGTCGCCGGGGCGGCCTTGATGAGTCGCGGCATATACACCCAGCGGCAACCCGGCCAGAACACCGAAGACAATGGCCAGTGTGGCCAGCTCAAGTGTGGCGGGGAACACTCGGGCAATGTCTTCGATGACCGGATGACCTGTCAGCAGCGCGTTGCCAAAATTGCCATGCAGCAAGTCGTTGAGATAGCCACCAAATTGCACCCAAAGCGGCTTGTCGAGCCCCAGTTCTTTGTAAGCCTGGGCATAAGTCGACGCGTCAGCGTCCGGGCCGACGATGGCCAGCACCGGGTCCAGCGGCATGACCCGACCGATGAAGAACGTGAGCAGCAACAGGCCGAACAGCGTCGCCAGCACTGAGCCGCTGCGCCGGGTCGTGCCAGCCATGCGGCTGCCCCACAATGAAACAGATGCACTCGTCATAAGAATTCCTGCCTTGCGAAAGCGACTGAGTCCGGATCAACGTTGTTTGTAGACGTCGTGCAGGCGCGTCGTGGCGGCGCTGTGGCCGATGTAGTCACGCACGTCGGCATGCACCACGACCTCGTCGGTCATCTGCGAAATCGGCATGATCGCGCCGACCTGCTGGTCGTACAGGGTCTGGATGCGTTGATAGAGCGCCAGTTGGCGTTGCGCATCGCGTTCCTGTTCGGCCTGCTCGATCAGTTGATTGAGTTCGGCGCTGTAGAACGAAGTGCGCCAGCCCTGAAAGTTGCTCAGCTTTGCTGCTTCGCGGTTATCCGGGTTGTAGACCAATGCTCGCAGGCTGGAATGGGGATGACGTTCGGCCCCGCCACCGCCGCGCCCGACCAGAATGTCGAAACGCCGGTCGCGCATGGCGCCGTAAATCTGGTTGCCGGTGCCGGTAATGATCGTGGCGCGAATACCGGCCTGAGCCAGAGTGGATTGCAGGCTGGTGGCGATATTGATGAAGGGTGAATCGGTCAGTGAGCGCAGCGTAATCGTGAAGCCATTTTCGTGCCCGGCTTCCGCCAGCAGACGTTTGGCTTCCTGCACATTCAGGCGATAACCGGGGTCATCCAGACGGGCCGCCAGACCCAGTTGCAGCGGGCGCTGGTTGGCCACGCCGTAGTGGGGCATGACCACTTCATTGATGCCTTGATAGTCGATCAGCAGGCGTATCGCCTTGCGCACCCGGATGTCCTGAAACAGCGGTTGCTCCATGCTCAGTGCAACGTAGTAAATGGTTCCGCGAGCGATGGTCTGTACGTTGACTTCAGGAGAGCGGGTCAGGGCTTTGATATCGGTAGCCGCCATGCCGCGGGCCACGTCCAGATCGCCGCGTTCGACCATCAGGCGCAGGGCCTGGGATTCGGTCATGTTGCGCATGATCACCCGGCGCATTTTCGCCGGACCACGCCAGTAATTATCGAAACGCGTCATCAGGATCACGTCGTTGGCGCGCCAGATGTCCAGCTTGAAAGCGCCGGAGCCTGCGGTGTGCGTCGTCAGCCATGCGGCACCCTGATCTTCACCCTGGGCATGTTGCATGGCGGTATGATGATCAATCACAAAGGCGCTTGGCGAGGTTGCCAGTGTGTTGAGCACAAGCAGCGGATCGGTCGGCCGTGGCAGATCGAGGACGAATGTCAGCGGGTCTTCAGCGCGCATCAACTGTGCGACGTTCTGCGCGGTGTAGCCGTAAGCTTTCCAGGTCGAAGCCAGCGCGCGATTGAGGGTGACGACCCGTTGCAGTGACCAGGCGACATCCTGTGCGGTCAGTGGCTGGCCTGAATGGAAGGTCACGCCGGGGCGCAGGTGAAAGGTTATACGCATGCGGTCTGCGCTGACTTCCCAGCGTTCGGCCAGCGCAGGAATCAGCGTATCGGGCGCGCTGGCATCCTGTTCGAGCAGCATGTCGTAGACGTTGGAATTGACTTCGGCCACTTCAAGACCGGTGGCGGCGGCAGGGTCCAGAGAAAGCAGATTGATCATGCTCATGCCAACCACCAGTTGATCAACCGGGGTTTCACCGCGCGCCATGCCGGGCGAGGTGTGCAGAAGCGTCGCAGTCAGCGCCACGCACAGTAACTGGCGCAGGCGCGAAGGCCAGAGTTTCATAGGGCAGTCCTTTCTTATATTTATTAAGACTCTTGTGCCAGAGGCGCTCATGTCGCCTCTGTGCGGTGCCGCCTGTCAGTAACGCTGGTGTGTGTTGGCCTCGATGTAGTGGAAGTTGATGTCTTCACCCAGGCCCGGGCGGTCCGACAAATGCACGTAGCCTTCATCATCCATAGGGTCGACCAGCGTGTTCAGATAAGCCGGAACCTGCTCGTAATCCAGGAACGGGTGCAGCAGGCCGCGCTCGTACCAGCGGCAGTTGCTGATGGCGCCGATCACTTGCAGGTTGGCCGCGCCGTTACCGTGAACCTCGCAATCCATGCCAAACGCCTCGGCCATGTGCGCGACTTTCAGGCACGGGCTGATACCGCCTACACCGGCAACCCCGGCGCGCAGAATATCGCAGGATCTGGACGTCACCCAGCTCGCACGGCTGTGATATTTGCCGTCGATGCTTTCCGGACCGAGCACCGGGATGTCGAGGTTGGCGGCCAGCCAGGCATAAGACTCGGCCGAGTCTTCGATCATGGGCTCTTCGAACCAGGCGAAGTCGAGCTTCTGCAGTTCGCGACCGATGTACAGTGCATCAACACGGCTGTACCAGTGATAACCGTCGAGCATCAGCGCGATGTCCGGGCCTACCGCTTCACGCACTGCGGCGCAGGCCTTTACGTCCATACGCGGGTTTGGCGCGAAGGAAATCGGTGGCATCCAGGTGTGCAGCTTGATGGCTTTGTAGCCGCGAGCGACCAGTTTTTCGGCGAACTGGCCGTACTCATCCGGAGTGGAAAGGCCGCCTGGCAAATCGTCGCCACACATAGTCGAACCGTAGGCCAACACCTTGTCGCGATAACCCCCGAGCAGTTTGTAGACCGGCTGTTTCAGCACGCGCCCGGCCAGATCCCAGAGCGCCTGTTCGACCAGTGCCAAAGCGCGGTCAGTCAGTTGACTGGCGCTGCCCCGTTGCCAGTGAGCGAGTTCTTGCCAGATTTTCTCGCGGTTCATCGGGTTCTGCCCGATCAGCACTTTCTTGACGAAGGATTCGATGATGTGCGGACGGATCAGCTCCGGAGCGCCGAAGGCATAACCCTCGCTGCCGTCGTCACACGCGATGCGCAACATGGCCAGATTGACCGGTTTTTCTTCGCCAGGATGAGCATGGCCTGCGCTGTCAACGGCACGACGCGACGGATGGGAAAAGACCTCGACACTGATACGGGTGATTTTCATGGAGAGCTTGCCTTGGATATTGTGATTATTAGGTGGCTTTGCTGTATGTCGTCATACAACGATGAGGCGATTATTTTCCCGCTTGGTCAGGTGTGTCAATGGGTTTTTGCGGTTTTTATGGGGCGCGGGGGAAGTTTTGAAGGGGAGGGTGGTTCTTTTTATCGAGAGGAGGTATCTAAAGTCGTCATACTTCGTGCGAAGCGGAGAAGGATTGGTTTTGAGAGGAAATGCCCAGCTCCCACAGGAATCACTGACGACGTGGGCCTTCGGGTAAACATGGAGTCTCACGCAGAAATGACTGATGACGTGGGACCGGCTTCAGCCGGGAAGACGCCGGGACAGACGCTGAATATGTGCAGTCAGAGATATCGCTTTCCCGGCTAAAGCCGGTCCCACTGCATCTGTGGGTGCCATAGGTTTTGACTTCGAATGCCCTTGTGGAAGCCGAGCAAGCTCAGCTCCCACAGGTCATACAGGCATGGTCAAAAGGGTCAGACTTTAAACTGGTTGACCATCGTTTGTAACTGGACACTCAGGCGGGCCAGTTCAACGCTGGATGACGCAGTTTCCTCGCTGGCGGCGGCCGTTTGCTCCGAGATATCGCGGACATTGAGTACGCTGCGATTGATCTCTTCGGTGACGGCGCTCTGCTGTTCCGCAGCCGCTGCGATCTGTTGGTTCATGGACTCGATTTCAGACACCGAACGGCTGATGCTATTCAAGGATGTGCCGGCCTTGCGAGTCAGTTCAACAGTACTTTCGGTCAGGCTGCTACTGTTATCCAGAATCGCTGCGACCCGGTCGGTTCCTTTGTGGAGCCCGTGAATCAGACTGGCGATCTCCTCGGTGGACGTTTGAGTGCGCTGAGCAAGACTTCTGACCTCATCCGCGACCACCGCAAATCCACGGCCTGCTTCACCTGCTCGGGCTGCTTCAATGGCAGCGTTGAGCGCCAGGAGATTGGTTTGCTCGGCAACTGCTTTGATAACATCGAGTACGCCGCCGATCTTGTCGCTTTCGCGCTTAAGGTCATCCATGGCTGTTTTCGAATGGCCCACTTCAACCGCCAGGCTTTCAATTTGGTTCACCGCCTGGGCGACAATCACATCCCCCTCACGGGCTTCTCTGGACGCATTGACTGCCGCGTTGGATGCCTGCTCGGCATTACGGGCAACCTCCTGGACCGTGGCGCCCATCTCATGCATCGCTGTAGCGACCTGATCCGTTTCGGATTTTTGGCTCTGGACCCCGGTGCTCGTTTGTTCGGTCACTGCAGACAGTTGTTCGGCAGCGCTTGCGATCTGCACGACACCGTCCTTGAGCCCAATGATCAAGCCTTTTAGCTTGACGGTCATTTTCTGCATGCTGTTTTCAAGTCGGCCCAGTTCATCTTGACGATCGGTAACTTGGTCATGAGTGAGATCGCCGTCGGCAACGCGTTCAGCGAGACCCAATGTCTTCAAAAGAGGAGTGACTATCAGGCGAGTAATAATCCAGGCCGCGAGGGTGCTGACAATCAATGCGATAACCAGACCGATGATGAGCAAGTCGCGAGATTGAGCCAGATCCTCAAGGCGCAAGGTTGTCTGATTTTTTGTAAGTTCGTCGGCCGCTGCGAAGAGGATTTTTATGTCCTTGGAAATATTGGCCTGAGACTCCGTGATCTTTGTCTGAGCATCAGAAAACTGCTGCACAGTACTTTGATAAGCCTTCAGCGACGTGTCTATACTTTGAAGCGTCTCTGCCGGCAGCCCTGATCCTTTCAGGCTTTCGACGAAACGTATGACTTCAGCTATCGATTCCTTGGCCTGCCGCTCAGCGCCTGCATTCAACGTATACGTGTAACCCCTGACATCAAAGCGCATGCGCTGAAACAAGGCACGTGCACGTGTCACGCTGTCACGCATGGCGGCATCGCCCGTTTCAGCGTTGGCGAAGGCGGTCAAGCGTTCAAGGTTTTTAGCCGCTTCGTCAGCATGGTTGCCAAATACTTCCCGTGTTGCCTCTCGTGCATTTGTGGCCTTGACGACGGCGTCGTATTGAACACGATAGTCTTTCAATCCATCACTGGCGGCGTTGAGGTGGGGGACGTTGAGGGCGGAGCTGAACATCGGCCGGGCGTACTCAAGATGCCGGTCCAGGTTATCCACGGCTTTTAACCAACTGGCGGCTCGCTCGTTGTCAGGGGTGATGATGTAGGCCAGTCGCTCAATGCGTATATCTCTGGTCAGGGAGCCGAGTTTGCCAATGTCATCGATTCTCTGGCTTCGTTCGCCCATTTCCTTGATGCCCGACCAACCCACTCCGGCGATGAGTACGGTGAGCAGCATGACCATACCAAAGCCCAACGCAAGCTTGGTATGAACGGCTATATTCGAAAGTCCGCGATGTATCATTTTCAGCATGAATAATGCTCCGAGTATCTTCAGGAATACGGTATGAGGCTGCTCCCTGCCAATCGTCCAGTTGAAGTTTTATCGGTGGCGGCTTGGGAAACTTTAATTAAAGTTCGACAACTTTCCGGTTGTATTCATTAAAGTTTAAGACACGGAGAAATACATCTGGAATTGCAATGAGTTCACTGTTTTTTAAAATATTTTTTGCTGCGGACCAGCGCCAGCGCTGGCCCGGCGTGGATGCAGTTCTGAAGGTGCGCTCAACAAAATTTTATCAGTTGTACGATCACTGTCAGGCGAGGCAGGTTCTATGAAGGAGATAGAAAATATTCATGGTTTGAATTAAGCCAAACTTAATTGGGAACTTTTAGGCCACGTCCGTATTTTCAGTGCAGTTCCTGATCTGTTTTAGCCGTGTATTACCTGACCTGCGAATAAACCTGTAACGCGGTCAATGGGGGGCTTGCCCCCCCCTAGCACCTATTGAAGCCGCTCTTGCGGCTTTCAGGGCATAGGACAAACCCCCGTGTTCTATCCAGATAGCAAGCCAGGCGCAGAATAATTCCTCACCTACCGAGTGGCTTTTTCCCGCTCCGCAAACACGGCCTTGCCTACGCCCACCAGGGTCACGTCATTCTGCGGTGTATGAATGCGTGCGCAGAGTACGTTGCGCAGATGGCGTTGCAGTGGGTTGCTGCGAGACAGGCCGGGGTTGCCCGCTGCTTCAATGGCCAGCTCCACGGCGCGAATGGCGTTGGTTGTGACCAGGTATTTGATCTGCGCTGCGTGCGCAGGTGGAGTCAGGCCCGCGGCGGCTGATTGCAGCAGGCTGTGGTTGTTGAACAGCAGCGTGTCGATCTCGCCGACTACTTCCTGAAAACGCGGCAGGGTCGATAATGCAGCACCGAGGTTGGACGGTTTACGTTCCTCCAGCCACTGCACGAACCAGTTGCGCGCCGAGCGGGCGACGCCGTCGTAGACCGAGGACAGCAAGACCGACATCCACATGAAGCCTGCCGGGTCCAGTTCTGCCTGTGGTGCGCTCCAGGGACTGAAGCTGACGGCGTGTTCCAGCGGCACCAGAACGTCTTCGAAGATCACTTCATGGCTGCACGTGGCACGCATGCCCAGGTGATCCCAGTCTTCGACAATGCGAATGCCTGGCGTGTCCTTGTGCACCAGCCACGCGCCTACCAGTGGGTCAGCATCGTCGCTGCGCGCCCAGACGTTGTACCAGGTCAGACCATGGCTGCCGGTGGAGTAGATCTTACTGCCGCTGATGCGCCAGCCTTCGGCGGTACGTCGTGCCGTGGTTGCAGGCAAGCCGCCACGAGCGGGGGTGCCGAGGTCCGGTTCGACGCGCAGCGAGTTGATCAGCGCGCCGTCGCGCACAGCGTCTGTCGCTACTTGCAGGCGCAGATGCCGGGGCCAGCTTTTGCTCTGCTGCAGGCGTGCGTGCTGGATGTATTGCATGACCAGAATCAATGCCGTCGACGGCTCGCCCTGAGCAACGGCACTGATGGTTTGCAGCGCTTGAGGCAAGTCAGCGCCACCGCCGCCCAGTTCGGTCGGCACGGTCAGACCGAGCAAGCCGTGCTTGTGAAGCAGGCTGAAGTTTTCGTGGGGGAACTCGCCACTGACGTCATAGCGCTCTGCGGTTGCGGCCAGGGCGGCAGTGATCGATGCCAGCCGGGCGGTGAAAACCTCGGCGGACTCGATGTCGCTGGTGGCAACGGGGCGAAGGGGAAATACGCTCATTGATGGGGTTTCCTCTTACTCACAATCTTGAATGTTGCGCAAATGATTGGAGGGGTGAAGGTTTTGTTGGTGCGGCACTTATGTGGGAGCGG
>NZ_JACONW010000129.1 GCF_014357575.1 Pseudomonas folii
ATTCAGTTCAATAAAGATTAGGTTCCATTTCCAGCTCGACACCGAAGCGCTTGGCAATGTCGGCTTGAATACGTTTAGCCAGAGCATGCAACTGCACGCCCGTGGCGTGACCGTAGTTGACCAACACCAGCGACTGCAAACGATGCACGCCAGCGTCGCCTTCGCGGTAGCCCTTCCAGCCTGCCTGTTCGATGAGCCAGCCCGCCGCGAGTTTTACCCGTCCGTCGGGTTGTGGATAACCCACCAGCCCGGGGTGCTTGAAGCGGATCTGCTCGGCCAGTTCGGCAGGCACCAGTGGATTCTTGAAGAAACTACCCGCGTTGCCCAATACGGCAGGGTCCGGCAGCTTTTCACTGCGAATGGCACAAATTGCTTTACTGACGTCACGAGGCGTCGGTTGCACGATACCCTGCTCTTCCAGGCGTTGACGCACAGGACCGTAGTCCAGATGCAACTCCGCACTGAGATTAAGGGTAAAGCGCACGCGCAAAATCACCCAGCGACCCGTTTCATGCTTGAACAGGCTGTCGCGATAACCGAACCCACACTCCTCAAGGGAGAAGTCGCGCAGCTCGCCGGTCTGGCGATCAAGTGCGGTAAGGCTGTGAAACACATCCTTGATCTCGACCCCATAAGCACCAATGTTCTGCATGGGCGCAGCCCCAACCGTACCGGGGATCAGGCTGAGATTTTCCAGCCCCGCGAGCCCCAACTCCAGACACGACTGCACGAAAGGATGCCAGGGTTCGCCTGCTTCAGCCTCGATGACCGCGTGCTTGCAATCTTCCCGGACGATCCGGATTCCACGGCTGGCCATGCGCAGAACCAATGCCTGAACATCACCGGTCAACAGCAAATTGCTGCCGCCGCCAATGACCATCAATGGCAGGTCATGCTCCGCGCTATAGGCCAGGGCCTCGCGCACGTCATCGTCGTTATGGGCTTCGGCAAACAGCTGCGCCGTGACATCAACGCCAAAGGTGTTGAAAGGCTTGAGTGAAACAGCGGACTGCAATTGCAACGTCAAACCTCCAGCAAGCGGCGCACGCGCTCAAGGTCTTCAGGGGTATCAACACCGGCTGGTGGAGCTTCCAGCGCGTCAGCCACGTGGATCCGTATGCCGTGCCAGAGCGCACGCAACTGCTCCAGATTTTCCGTGTCTTCGAGCCTGCATGGGCCCCAACTGACGAAATCATGCAGAAAACCTGCGCGATAAGCGTAAATCCCGATATGCCGACGATACGGCACGCCCGCAGGCAATTGCTCGCGATCCCTGGCCAATGCATCCCGTGCCCAAGGCAACGGCGCTCGGCTGAACGTCAGCGCCAGGCCGTTGATGTCGGACACCACTTTGACAACGTTCGGGTTGAACAGCGCCGCCACGTCATCGATAGGCTCAGCCAGCGTCGACATGCGTGCTTCAGGGTGAGCTGCAAGATTAGCAGCGACCTGATCGATCACCGCAGGCGGAATCATCGGCTCGTCGCCCTGAACGTTGACCACGATGGCGTCGGCTTCCAGACCCAGTTGCGTGGCGACTTCCGCCAGACGATCGGTGCCGGAGTTGTGATCCTCGCGGGTCAGCAGCACTTCAGCGCCGAAGGCCTTACAGGCCTCAACGATGCGCGCATCATCAGTGGCGACCACAACCCGTGCCGCGCTGCTTTTACGTGCCTGCTCCCAGACATGCTGGATCATCGGCTTGCCCGCGATCTCTTTGAGCGGCTTGCCCGGAAAACGGCTGGACCCGAAGCGTGCCGGGATGACAACAGTAAACACTGCGGTCATTTGTCCAGACGCTCGTCGGTGGTCAGCGTACGCGCTTCACTTTCCAGCATCACTGGAATGCCGTCGCGAACGGGAAAAGCCAGACCTGCGCCCTTGCTGATCAGCTCGGTCTTGTCGGCGCTAAGTTTCAGCGGGCCCTTGCAGACGGGGCAAGCGAGGATGTCGAGTAATTTGGTGTCCATAGGAAATCCTGAGCGAATCATGGCAAAAGACGTAACAACTGCGAATCGAACCAACTGACGAAAGCATCGGATGGCACGGCATCCACAGCCAGGTACCACCAGTCATCCGCCGCAAAGGGCCGGCATTTCACGGCATCCTTCTCGGTCATGACAACGGGCAACGCCGGAGAAAAAGTCAGCGCCTGAGCACTGAAAACAGCATGGTCGGCAAACGCGTGGGTGACCGGTCGCCAGTGTAGCCCTTCAAGGGTATTGAAGAAACGCTGTGGATTACCGATACCTGCGACGGCATGAATTGCCTGCCCGGCCGGGAAGAAATCCAGTGCCTGGCGCTCGCCGCTGCGCAGATTGACCAGCGCCGACGGTTGCAGCTGAAAGGCATAGCCGTTGTCCCGATCAGCACTGGCTCCGTTGTAGAGCAACGCATCGACGCTCTTGAGGCGCTCGACAGGTTCGCGCAACGGTCCAG
Source organism: Pseudomonas folii (assembly GCF_014357575.1). GTDB lineage: Bacteria > Pseudomonadota > Gammaproteobacteria > Pseudomonadales > Pseudomonadaceae > Aquipseudomonas > Aquipseudomonas folii. Next base: position 2,440 of record NZ_JACONW010000129.1, read on the forward strand.
CGGGCAGACAACGGCGGTTGCCCAGCCCCCGGGCTGCATCGATCAACACCAGTTCAAGATCCCGCGCCAGCCGATAATGCTGCAAACCGTCATCGGAAAGAATCAGATCCAGCGGCTCACTGCCGAGCAGTGCTTGCACCGCACGACTGCGATCCGGATCGATCATCAACGGTACGCCGCTGCGCTGTACGATCAGCAGAGGTTCGTCCCCCGCCTGAGCGGCGCTTTGCTCTGCGGTCACGCGCCACGGCAGGCTCGGCGGTTTGGCACCGTAACCACGGCTGACCACCCCGACCCGCAAGCCGCGGCGGTGACAATGTTCGATCATCCACAGGATCAGAGGGGTCTTGCCGGTGCCTCCAATAGTAATGTTACCCACGACCACGACCGGCACAGACGCCTTGTAAATCTCGCCCTGCCCCGCCAGAAAACGCTCACGCTTGCCCTGCACGACTCGCCGATAAAGGCTCTCCAGCGGACGCAACAGCGTCAACGCCGGATGGCCTTTGTACCAGGCGTCGAGCAAACGATCAGAAAAGGCCATCAGTTAGCGGGTGCAGCTTCGACCGTGGTCATGCGCAGGTGGCTGAAACCCAGCTTGCCTGCGGCGTCCATGGCGGTGATCACCGACTGATGCGGGGTTTTACCATCGGCGCTGATCGACAGCGGCAGGCTGGTATCGCCGGCTGACTCACGCTGAAGCGCATCAATCAGGGTCTGCAGGTCGTTCTTCGGCAGCAGTTGATTGTTCACCGAAAAGACCCCATCAGCATTGATGGTGATGTCCAGATGCTTGAGATCTGCGTCGGTTTCCGGAGCGCCGGTCACCGCTTGCGGCAGGTCGACGCGCAATTGGGTTTCGCGAGTGAAGGTAGTGGTCACGATAAAGAACAGCAGCAGGATGAACACCACATCGATCAACGAAACGAGGTTGATATCGATGTTTTCCCTGGCCTTGCGACGACGAAACTTCACTTCTTGCGACCCTCGCCCCGGGCCTGGGACTTGAGGTCAATCTTCGGATCATTCAGGTCGACTTCACGATCGCCCTGCACCACTTCCACCAGTTTGATGGCTTCCTGCTCCATGCCGACGACCAGTTCGTCGACCCGGCTTTGCAGGTAACGGTGGAAGAAAATCGCAGGAATCGCGACGATCAGGCCCGACGCCGTGCAGATCAGCGCCTTGGAAATGCCGCCCGCCAGTACCGAGGCATTGGCCGTGTTGCCCGTGGCGTTGAACGAGCCAAAAATGTCGATCATGCCCAGCACCGTACCCAGCAAGCCCAGCAACGGAGCCATGGCGGCAATGGAACCCAGCGCACTGAGGTAACGCTCCAGATCATGAATGACCCGGGCCGCAGCCTCTTCAATGCACTCTTTCATGATTTCCCGGCCATGCCGTGAATTGGCCAGGCCTGCGGCAAGGATTTCACCCAGAGGAGAATCGGCGCGCAGTTGCTTGAGTTTTTCCTTGTCGAGTTTTTTGTCCTGAATCCACTGCCAGACTTGCCCTACCAGATGCGGCGGGGTAATGCGGCTAGCACGAAGGGTCCAGAGGCGCTCGATGATAATGCCGACCGCAGCAATGGAACTCAGAATGATCGGCAGCATCATCCAGCCGCCAGATTTGACCAGTTCCCACACAGTGACGACTCCCTCGAAAAATTGGCGCCACTCTAACATAGGGTCGGCGACTCGCCGAAGCCTGCGATCGATATCCTTGCGTCAATCACGCCAGAATCGTCTCTCAGCCCGTTGGGAGCGGGGCTTTTCGAATGTCCCGAGTTGCAGGCTGATGGCTCCCAGGTCGGCGCTGTCCCAAGTGGGAATGCCGAACCATTGATAGCGCGCCATGACCAGCGGATGCGGGTGCCCGAAGGCATTATTGCGACCACGGGAAATCAACACGCCATGCGGGGCGACAGCTCGCAGAAAGCCTTTCGAGGAAGAGGTGCGACTCCCGTGGTGCGGCGCTTGCAGCCAGTCGGCGCGCACATCCCGACCGCTGTCGATCAGGGCTTGCTCGGCCTCGGCGTCAATATCCCCTGTCAGCAACAAACGCTCACCTTGAGCATCGACCATCAATACGCACGAGGCCTGATTCCCCTCCCGGGCTTCACCCCAACGCCAGGTCGAGAACAGTACCCCGTCCCATTCCCAGCGTTCGTCGTTGGCGCACAGTTGCGCTTTCAGCAACGGCGACAGCCTTTCCAGTTCGCCACTCAGCACCCGCTTGACCGGCAAGCCCTGATGGACCGCCTGCGCACCACCGGCATGATCGGCGTCGGCATGGCTGATCAATATCAGATCAAGTTCACGCACGCCGGTCTTGCGGATGGCGGGCAATACGACCCTCTGACCTATATCAAACTCTCCAAAGCGCGGTCCGGCGTCGTAAAGCAGCGCGTGATGCCGGGTGCGCAAGAGAATCGCCAACCCCTGCCCTACGTCCATTTGCAGAACTTCGACCTGCCCGTGAGGCACGCTTTTCAGGGGCGGGAACACGCAAAGCAGCAACAGCGGCCACCCCAGCCCACGAAACGGCACGCCGCTGGGCAACAGCAACATCACGCCACCCAATCCACTCAGCACCCAGGCCCAGAACGGAATGACGCTCGGCATCCAGGCGGGCAGCCACTCGGCGACCCACCCGAGAAATCTGAATAACCACTCCAGCCCGCCACCCGCCAGCCATAGCAGCCCTTCACCCAGATAAGGAACAGGCAGCAGCAAGGTTCCGAGCAGCGCAGGTGGCAGGATCAGAAAACTCACCCACGGTACTGCAACAAGATTGGCTAAAGGACCCGTCAGACTGATGGGCAGGTTCAATGCCAGCAACACCGGCAACAAGCCAACGGCAATCAACCACTGTGCCCGGGTCCAGCTTTGCAGCCAGCTCCACGCCCCCAGCCGCCCACCAAATATCAGCATCAGGATTGCAACAGCGATAAAGGACAGCCAGAAACCCGGCTGCAAACTGGCCAACGGTTCAAACACCAGCACGGCATTCAGCGACAGCAGCAGCGGCAAGACAGCCCCGAGGTGCCGAAAGCGCAGCCGCCAGAGCAAGACCATGCCGACCATCACGCATGCCCGGCGCACCGGCACTTCAAAGCCTGCGAGCAAGCCATACCCGAGCGCGGCACTGAATGCCAGTCCGCATGCCCATGGCAACCAAGGCAGCGCGCGCGGCCACAACCCCCAACGTGCCAGGCCAGCGATCAGCGCGTACATCACACCCGCCAGCAAGCCCACGTGCTGCCCGGAAATAACCAGCAGATGCACGGTGCCAGTGTCTTGCAGGATCTGCCAGTCGACCGCGCTGAGCCCCGAACCATCGCCCAGAACCAGCGCGGCCAGACCGCCTTCTCGACCTTGCGCATCAACCGCAAGCAGACGCTGGCGTATCACATCCCGCCAGCCTGAACCGGCGGACGCCAGCTTCTGTCCATCGGCGACTGTGCCTGTAGCACCGATACGCTGGGCCAACAGCCAGGCTTCGTAGTCGAAGGCATGTGGATTGGCCAATCCGCCCGGCCGCTTGAGCTTGACCGCCAGACGCCAGCGCTCGCCGCTGCGTATCTCCGGGCCGCCATACCAGGCCACCCGCATGCGCTCCGGCAAACGAAAGCGTCGAGATTGCAGATCTTCCAGCTCAAAGCGCGCTACGCCTTCAGCGACTGCCGGCAAACCGACGACCTTGCCTTGTAACCAAACTGTCTGGCCGTCCATCCGGTGTGAAAGACGATCATCCAGTGCCCATTGAGCCGAAACGCATGCCCAGGTGAATCCAAATAGAAAGAAAGCCACGGGGTATGTACGAAATGGCAACAGCATCAAGGCCAGCAGCGGCATGCACAGCAACAGCCACCCCGGCGGCAATGCCGGTAAAAAGCGTAGTGCCAGTAAACCCAAGGCCAGCGCGGACATCCCTGTGCGCATAAGCAGCTCATCCCGATAACGTCGAAAGTCCCCTTACGGCTTAGCTCAGTGAGGTAAAGATGTCGGGATCAAGTGTCACAAGGTTTTGGACGGGGTATGTCGGGACGAAAAAAAACGCCCGTCTTTCGAGGGGCGTTTCTTTTAGCTACTGACGCGCTGCTAATTGCTTACGCGTTACTGGGGCTTGCGACGACCAAAGCCCGGGCGCTGACCCGAACCCGATGCTGGGCCACGGCGCTTGCCGGACGGCGCGTCATCGACCAGAGTGATGCCTGGACGTTTCGGCGACGGCTTGGCCGGACGCTTGTTCATGTCGCTTGGACGCTCAGCCACTGGCGTGCCACGGCTGTTGTCATTGCGGGTGTCGCTGCGACCGTTGGCTGGACGCGGCGTGCGCGGCGACGACTTGTTAGGGTCGTTGCGCTGACCACGGCCGGAATCCGTACGCGGTGCAGCTGGACGCTGGGCGCGATCGCGATCACTGCCGGTCACTTGCGGCTGACGTGGAGCACGATCGCCCGTCGGAGCACCTTCCTTCGCCGGGCGCAGAGTGCGCACGCGCTCGCTTTTGCCCAATGGCCGAGACGACTGACGCTGCAAGCGCTCCATCTTGTCCTTGGTCTTGGCGTTCATCTGCGGCTGAGCCACGGGGGTCAGGCCCACTTCGGCGCTGAGGATATCAACCTCGTACTGGCTCATTTCGCGCCAGCGACCCATCGGCAGGTCGGAATTGAGGAACACCGGTCCGTAACGCACGCGCTTCAGACGGCTGACCACCAGCCCCTGGGATTCCCAGAGACGACGCACTTCACGGTTACGGCCTTCCATCACCACGCAGTGATACCAGTGGTTGAAGCCTTCACCGCCCGGCGCTTGCTGGATGTCGGTGAAGCGAGCCGGACCGTCTTCAAGAACAACGCCAGCTTTGAGCCGCGCGATCATGTCATCGTCCACTTCGCCACGCACACGCACAGCGTATTCGCGGTCCATTTCGAAGGACGGGTGCATCAAACGGTTGGCCAGCTCGCCATCGGTGGTGAACATCAGCAAACCGGTAGTGTTGATGTCCAGACGACCGATGTTGACCCAACGGCCTTCTTTCGGACGCGGCAGGCGATCGAACACCGTCGGGCGACCTTCAGGGTCGTCACGGGTACAGATTTCACCGTCCGGTTTGTTGTACATGATCACGCGGCGCACCGTTTCGGCGGCCTCTTCGCGTTTGATGACGCGGCCGTCAACGGTGATCGCATCGTGCAGATCTACGCGTTGACCAAGGGTCGCGTCCTTGCCATTGACCTTGATTCGGCCCTGGCTGATCCAGGCTTCAACGTCGCGACGCGAGCCTACGCCAATACGTGCCAGAACCTTCTGCAGCTTTTCGCCTGCGGGTCCGATTTCCTGGCTGTCCTGCTTGTCTTGTTCACTCATCTGGGCACCTCCCGGTGTGTCGATTCAGGGGGCGCCGAGGACCGACGCAACCTGGTGCCTGGGCTGTGGATAGCCACGAGGCGTAATACTGAAAAACTTCTGGCGCTAAACTCATCACGAGCAGAATCGCCAAAAGGTCGCGAATGATACGCTCACATAAGGTTTTGCGCATTAGACGCTAGACGAAAATTTGCGCCTTACTTCTTTTTCCGCCGACCGGCACTTTTAAAACCCTTCATGCGCACGGCAGCTTCTTTGAGCACGTCACGGCGCTCGTCCTTGTCCATTTTCTTCCAGGCCTTGATTTCCTTCTTGCTACGGCCACAGCCGATGCAGATATCGGCGTCGAATTTACAGAGGCTGATGCAGGGGTTCTTGGTGTCGCTCATGAGTGGTGCCCTGCATGAATGAACGCTGTTTGACCTGTAGGAGCTGCCGAAGGCTGCGAAAGCGGTTTGTCTGATGCACTGCTTCGCAGCCTTCGGCAGCTCCTACAGGGGATCGGTATCGTCCTCTGGCTTTTTATCCGCCTCATCCGGCAGCAAATCATCAAAGTCGATCTTCAGACCCTGCTCCATCGAGTCGAGTTCGACCAATAAGCTGCGGAAGCTGGTTTCGTCCCTCGGCGGCTCGGGTTCGACGTCAGGATCGGCGCTGGCGTCAGCGAGGGCTTGCAGGTGCGCAGGCACAGGGGCGTCTTCGAAATCCAGGACCGGATCAGGTTCCAGCTCACGCAGATCAGCCAGCGGCGGCAGATCATCAAGATTCTTCAGGTTGAAGTGATCGAGAAACGCCTTGGTGGTGGCAAACATCGCAGGCTTGCCCGGTACTTCCCGATACCCCACCACCCTGATCCATTCGCGCTCCAGCAGGGTCTTCACGATATGGCTGTTGACCGCCACCCCGCGCACGTCCTCGATTTCGCCCCGAGTGATCGGCTGGCGGTAGGCAATCAGCGCCATGGTCTCCAGCATGGCCCTGGAATAGCGCTGCGGACGCTCTTCCCAGAGACGACCGACCCAAGGGGAAAACTTTTCGCGAATCTGCAGGCGATAACCAGACGCCACTTCCTTGAGTTCAAAGGCCCTGCCCTCGCAGGATTTGCCCAGCAATTGCAGCGCTTTCTTGAACACCGGCGGCTCAGGACGCTCGCCTTCTTCGAACAACTCGTAGAGACGTTCCAGCGATTGCGGTTTACCCGAGGCCAACAGGAAAGCTTCGAGCAGCGGAGCCAGCTCGCGGGGTTCGTTGAGGTTCATTGATCAGTTCCTGTCAAACAACACATAGCGGCCGGGTTCATGGGGATTCAGTTCACTGACGTGGGACCGGCTTTAGCCGGGAAGGCTATTTTGCAGACACCACATATGTGTCGGATGTACCGCCCCCTTCCTGGCTGAAGCCGGTCCCACGACGTGATCCCACGGTAAATCCCGTAGCCTAAATCAGGGATGAAGGGTGATATTTTATTCGGCTCGCGCCCGTACATGGATGACTGCAAACGGTTCGTTCTGTACCAACTCCACCAGCGACTCCTTGACCAGTTCCAGGACGGCCATGAAGGTCACCACCACACCCAGGCGCCCTTCCTCGGCGGTGAACAGCTCGGCAAACGGCACAAAGCCGCCGCCTTTGAGTCGCTCCAGCACATCACTCATGCGCTCGCGGGTGGACAGGGCCTCGCGGCTGACCTGGTGGCTTTCAAACATGTCGCCGCGGCGCAGCACTTCCGCCATGGACATCAATAACTCTTCGAGGCTGACTTCAGGCAACAGCTTGCGGGCCCGCGCTTCAGGTGCATCAAGCCTGGGCACGACGACGTCACGACCGACACGCGTCAACTGGTCGATACCTTCGGCGGCCACCTTGAAGCGTTCGTATTCCTGCAGCCGACGGATCAACTCGGCACGCGGGTCGTCTTCCTCCTGCTCGGCCTCGGCCGAACGTGGCAGCAGCATGCGCGACTTGATCTCGGCCAGCATGGCGGCCATCACCAGATATTCGGCAGCCAGTTCCAGGCGCACCGTCTTCATCAGCTCGACGTAACCCATGTACTGCTTGGTGATTTCGGCCACCGGGATATCAAGGATGTCGATGTTCTGCTTGCGGATCAGGTACAGCAGCAAGTCCAGCGGCCCTTCGAACGCCTCGAGAAAGACTTCCAGCGCATCCGGCGGGATGTACAGGTCCATCGGCATCTGCGTGACCGCCTGGCCGTAGACCATGGCGAACGGCAGTTCCTGCTGAGCGTCGGCCTGACTGTCGACGGCTTCTACCGTAGTCATTAAGCCTCTACACCAAAAGGTGAAGGATCGCCGCAGCCGACCCGGACCACCTCAGGCTCGTCGCCGGTCAGGTTAATCACTGTCGACGCAGAAATACCGCCCATGCCGCCATCGATAATCAGATCGACCTGACGCTCAAGGGTCTGGCGCATTTCATAGGGATCGCTCATCGGCACGCTCTCCCCCGGCAGGATCAGGCTGACGCTCATCAGCGGCTCGCCCAGCTCTTCCAGCAACGCCTGAGCGATGGGGTGCTTCGGTACCCGCAGGCCGATGGTTCGGCGCTTGGGGTGCAGAATCAGCCGCGGCACTTCGCGAGTGGCATTGAGAATGAATGTGTATGGCCCCGGCGTATGGGCCTTGAGTGCCCGAAAGGCACCGGTATCGACTTTCGCGAACAGCCCCAGTTGGGACAGATCACAGCACATCAACGTGAAGTTGTGCTTGTCGTCCAGTTGCCGCAGACGGCGAATGCGCTCAATGGCGCTTTTATCGCCAAGCTGGCAGCCCAATGCGTATGACGAATCTGTGGGATAGATCACCAAACCGCCCGCTTTGATAATTTCCACGGCCTGTTTGATCAGGCGCGCTTGCGGGTTCTCCGGGTGGACCTGGAAAAATTGACTCACGGTATCTTCCTGTTCAGAAGGCAGCAGTAGACTGATCATGTTTGAACCGAGACCAAAGGGGTGGCAGGTCTTCGGGCACCGGACGATACATGCCTATCTCGGACCAGCCACCAGGAGCATGGAAATCACTGCCGGCGGAGACCAGCAGGCCAAATTCACGCGCCAGAATGGCCAGGGTTCCAACCTGCTCGGCAGGTTGCAGGCCATTGACTACTTCAATCGCATGGCCGCCTGCTTCAATGAAGGCGGCGACCAGCTTACGGCGTTTGCTACGGGTGAAATCATAATGCACGGGGTGAGCAAGACTGACCCAGGCCCCGGATTCCCGCAATGTACCGACGGTTTCTTCAAGCGTGGGCCAATGTTGTTTCACATCACCCAGCTTGCCCGCCCCCAGCCATTTACGAAAAGCCTCGGCGCGATCCTTGACGAAACCGGCACGCACCATGAAGTCCGCGAAGTGCGGACGAGCCGGTGCATTACCGCTGTCGCCGAGTTCCTGCTGGATGGCCCGAGCACCTTCCAGCGCCCCGGGCATACCTTTGATCGCCAATTTGCGACTGATTTCTTCGGCCCGCAACCAGCGGCCGTCATGCAAACGAGCAATAGCCGCCACCAGAGCCGGTGCATCCATCGCAAAGCCGTAGCCCAGAATATGGATGGTCGCACCGCCCCAGGTACAGGAAAGCTCAACCCCATTTACCAGTTGCATACCCAGTGAAAGCGCCGCAGTGCGGGCTTCCTCAAGGCCTTCGAGGGTGTCGTGATCCGTCAGGGAAAGGACGCGCACGCCATTCTCATAAGCACGGGCAACCAGAGCCGTAGGCGCAAGCGCGCCATCGGAGGCGGTGCTGTGGCAGTGCAAGTCAACATTCATAGGTAGCGCTTTCGCTGTCATTGATGTTTGTTATTATGCCGTCACATCCTGCTTCTGGCTGCCATTGTGAAACAATTCATCGACTTCATCCCGCTGCTGCTGTTTTTCATCGTCTACAAAATAGAGCCTCGTGCTGTCGAAATCCTCGGCAACACTTACACGCTGGGCGGTATTTTCAGTGCGACCGCCATGCTGATCATCAGTTCGGTGGTGGTTTACGGCATTCTGTTTTTCAAACAGGGCAAGCTGGAAAAGAGCCAGTGGCTGACACTGGTTGCCTGTCTGGTGTTCGGTAGCCTGACCCTGGCCTTCCACAGCGAGACTTTCCTCAAATGGAAAGCCCCGGTGGTGAACTGGCTGTTTGCGCTGGCGTTTGCCGGTAGTCACTTCATCGGCGATCGCCCGTTGATCCAGCGCATCATGGGTCACGCGCTGAGTCTGCCAAAGGCAATCTGGACCAGACTGAACATCGCCTGGATCATCTTCTTCCTGTTCTGCGGTGCGGCCAACCTTTATGTGGCGTTCACCTATCAGGAATTCTGGGTGGACTTCAAAGTCTTCGGCAGCCTGGGCATGACTCTGGTGTTCCTGATCGCTCAGGGCCTGTACCTTGCCAAGCACATGCAAGACCCTGCTTCCCCACCGCCAACGACAAAAACCGAGGACTGACATGCTCTACGCAATCATTGCCACAGACGTCGAAAACTCCCTGGAAAAACGCCTGAGCGTACGTCCTGCCCATCTGGAGCGCCTCAATGCGCTCAAAGATGAAGGCCGTCTGATTCTGGCAGGGCCCAACCCGGCGGTGGACAGCAACGACCCTGGCGCAGCAGGTTTCTCCGGTAGCCTGATCGTTGCCGAGTTCGAATCCCTGAGCGCGGCAAAAAGCTGGGCCGAGGCGGATCCTTTCGTCACAGCTGGCGTGTACGCCAATGTCATCGTGAAGCCTTTCAAGAAAGTCCTGCCTTAAGCATCCCGCCTCCCGCCTGCACCGTGTCGTAATCGCTGCCCGCTCAGGGCAGCGATTACAGATTCTCCCCCTCTGACGCTAATCATTCTCAACGCCCTGCCGACAACCTGCTGAATGTTCTATAAAAATACTGCCGTCCAGAAATGCGGCCGTTGGAAACACGGACGCTGAAACAGGAGTTCAGATGCGGGCATGTCTGCTGGTTGCTGTATTGGTAATGGGTGCCACTGCGGCCCAGGCCGAGGAAACAAATGGTTCCGGTAACGCCTATGAGTTGCCGCTGCCGACCACTGCCGCTCAGATCAGTGATCTCCAGCAGCGCCTCAAGGAAAGCGAGCGCCAGCGCGAAGATCTGCTCAAACAGGTACAGAACGCTGACGCCGCCCGCGACAGCGCTCAGCTCAGTCGTCTGCGTCAAGAGAACCAAAGGCTCAAGTTGCAGCTCAAAGAAGCACAATCAGCTGAACCGCAACGTATCCTGAGCGAACAGCAACAATGGTTCGTCACCGGAGGGGGTGTTGCGCTGATAGCCCTCCTGTGCGGTATCTTTGCCCGCGGTGGACGTAAGCAGCGTCGACAGTGGCTAAATTGAGTGAGACATGAGCGAGCTGTTACTTATTGATGATGATCAGGAGCTGTGTGAGCTTCTGAGTAGCTGGTTGAGCCAGGAAGGTTTTCTGGTTCGTGCCTGCCATGACGGTCAAAGTGCCCGTCGCGCCCTCGCCGAATCCGCGCCAGCTGCGGTGGTTCTGGATGTCATGCTGCCCGACGGCAGCGGCCTGGAATTGCTCAAGCAATTGCGCAGTGACCACCCTGATCTGCCAGTGTTGATGCTCTCGGCCCGCGGCGAGCCGCTGGACCGGATTCTGGGCCTGGAACTGGGTGCCGATGATTACCTGGCCAAACCCTGCGACCCTCGTGAACTGACCGCTCGCCTGCGCGCCGTGTTGCGTCGCAGTCATCCGACGGCCGTGTCGACCCAACTCGAACTGGGCGACCTGAGCTTCAGCCCGGTGCGCGGCGTGGCGATCATCAATGATCAGGAACTGGTCCTGACCATGTCGGAGAGCCGTTTGCTCGAAGCCCTGCTGCGCCAGCCGGGTGAACCGCTGGACAAGCAGGAACTGGCGCAACTGGCGCTGGGCCGCAAACTGACCCTGTATGACCGCAGCCTGGACATGCACGTCAGCAACCTGCGCAAGAAAATCGGCCCGCACCCTGACGGTCGCCCAAGAATCGTCGCGCTGCGTAGCCGCGGTTATTACTACGCGGTCTGACGACCAAGCTGCAAGCTGCAAGCTGCAAGAAGAGCATGGAGCACATGAGCTGTACCTCTTGAAGCTTGTAGCTTGAAACTGATAACTGCTCCCCTCCCTCTTTACCCAAGCTTTACAGTAGCCTGACCGCTCTTGACCTTGATCTCCCTAAACTGGCCTCAACCGGCAACGAGCCGGATTCGAGACAAGGAGATACACCATGCGCAAGACTCTGATCGCTTTGATGTTCGCTGCTGCACTGCCTACCGTTGCAATGGCTGCACCTGTCGATGGCCCTGGTTTCGGTCCAGGTCCTGAAGGTCCACGTCCAGGCATGCATCATGACCGCGGCCCCTTTGGCAAGCTGGACCTGAGCCCCGAACAGCGTCAACAGATCGGCAGACTGATGGGCGAGCGAATGCACGACCGCAAGGACATCACTGAGAAGTACCTGGCCAAGCTGTCGCCCGCGGACCAGAAAGCCATGAAAGACGAACTGGACGCCAAGCGCACCAAAACCGATAGCGATATCCGTGCGCTGCTCAAGCCTGACCAGCAGAAGGAATTCGACGAAATGCAGAAAGAGCGCGCAGCAAAAATGGCCGAACGCGCTGAATTCGAAGCATGGAAAGCGCAAAAGGCACAAAAAGCCCAGTAAGCTACTGATCCACCTGAACCCGGCACTCCCCAAGCGTGCCGGGTTTTCCTATTTGAGGTTTCCCGTGCGTTCATTGTTTTGGCGAATCCTGGCGAGCTTCTGGCTGGCCATTGCCCTGGTTGCAGGGCTGTCGATCCTGCTCGGCCACATGCTTAATCAAGACGCGTGGATCCTCAGCCGTCATCCGCTGCTGAGTCATCTTCCGCAAACGTGGACCGAGCAGTATGAAAACCAGGGTGCAGATGCCGCACAGGACTACCTGCAAAGCCTCAAACGCAAAAATCACATGGACGTTCAGGTCCTCAACGACAATGGCGATCCGGTGGTGCGCGGTACCTTCTCTCCTCGTGCTGCAGCACTTGAAGCACGTCAGGGCGATGACCCAGGACAGCTTCCGTGGCGTCGCCTGACCAGTGAATACACCAGCGAAAAAACCGGCGAAACCTACCTGTTTATCTATCGCATCCCTCACCCGGAGCTGGATGCGTGGCACCGTGACAGTCTGATGTGGCCGCTGAGTGCGCTGGGTATTTCGCTGGTGGTGCTGACCTTGTTCAGCCTGCTGGTGACCTTGTCCATCACTCGCCCGCTCAGCCGTTTGCGCGGCGCGGTGCATGATCTTGGGCAAACCACTTATCAACAGAACAGCCTCGCGCAACTGGCCAACCGCCGGGATGAATTCGGCGTGCTGGCCAATGACTTCAACCGCATGGGCGCGCGGCTGCAGAGTCTGATCGGCAGTCAGCGTCAGTTGCTGCGCGATGTATCCCATGAACTGCGTTCGCCGCTGGCTCGCTTGCGTATCGCATTGGCGCTGGCAGAACGGGCGGAACCGGCCGAACGGGAAAAGCTCTGGCCACGCCTCAGCCGTGAATGTGATCGTCTGGAAGCGCTGATCAGCGAAATTCTCGCCTTGGCACGGCTCGATGCACAACTGAGCAGCGCCGAATCGGTTGATCTCAAGGCACTGCTGATGAGGCTCAAGAACGACGCGACACTGGATGGCAGCGACCAGCACATCAATGTGCATGTCGAAGACAACCTGCATTTGCATGGCTGGCCGGACATGATCGAACGGGCAACCGATAACCTGTTACGTAATGCGCTGCGCTTCAGTCCGCCAGGAAAGTCAGTCGACGTGCAGGCGAAACGGGTGGGTGATCGCTTGCAGTTGAGTGTCCGCGATCATGGTCCTGGCGTAGCGGCTGAGCATCTGACGCAATTGGGCGAGCCGTTCTACCGCGCCCCCGGTCAGACCGCGCCGGGTCACGGGCTCGGACTGGCAATCGCCCGCCGCGCCGCACAACGTCATGGCGGGGAATTGATTCTGGGCAATCATCCCGAGGGCGGGTTTCTGGCAATTATTGATTTGCCAGCGGAGGTGGTTAGTTCT